>JAXDHK010000070.1:0-23670 GCA_034664545.1 Solirubrobacteraceae bacterium | reverse complement strand
ACACGGTGACGTGCGACGTGAATGTCAGCGGGACCCATCAGGGCGCGTTGATCGTGACGTCCTCGACGTGCTTGGCGCCCGGAGCGCACGTGAACGGGGCGGTGCTCGTCAAGCCTGGGGGGGCGCTTGACGTCGAGGGCTCTACGATCACGGGCGCGATCGATGCGACGCAGGGCGCAGCCGAGATTCGCGTCTGTGGGAGCACGATCCGCGGGGCGGTTGACGTGACGAACTCGGGTGGGCTCGTGCTCGTCGGCGATCCGGCTGACGGTTGCGCGCCGAACGTGATCGGCGGAGCCCTGGATGTTCAGGGCAACATGCACGGCGTCGAGGTGGTCGACAACACCGTCGGCGGCGCGATCTTGACCGACGGTAACTCCGGACCTGGTCCGCTTGCCGGCGAGGCTACGACGATCTCAGGCAACCACCCTCCGCCGCTCGCCCCGCCCGTCGTTCCTGGTCCCCCGCCTCCCCCCGCCGGGAATCCTGGCGCCTCGGAGACCCAGGGGGCCCCCCAGCAGGCCGCTCCGAGCGGGTCGAGTGGCACCGTTGACTCCGCCACGCCGACGAGTGTCGGCATTCCGAGTCCCGCCACTCCAGGCGCCGCCACGATCACCTCGCCGCCTAAGCCTCGTGTCGTGGTCCCGGCCAAGCGGCTCACCCAGGCCCAGAAGCTTGCGGCGGCGATCCACGCCTGCAACAAGCTCGCCAAGGCGAAGCAGCGCTCATGCATCGCTACCGCCCGCGGACACTTCCCAGGAGCAACCACGAAGACGAAGCCCCGCCGCCCCGCCCGAACATAGGGGCGGGCGGCCAGTCGCTCGCGCGGGTTATGACGGGGGCAGGCGCCGGATCGCCTTCAGCGGCGTGGCGGTCCGGGCGTCGCACGCCTGGCCGTGGAGCGCCTGGCCGCAGGCGTAGTAGATGCTCACTCCGGCCACCTCCCGCCGGTGGAGCCCCAGCGCCAGCAGGCGCCCCTCCCACAGCCCCCGGGACTGGGGCTGGACGACGACGGCGGTGACCCGGTGGCGGATGAGGAACCCGTGGAGGTCCGCCCGGCCGGGTGGCCCGGCATAGTTGGCCATCACCAGCGACGCGGTCTCCTTGGCGTACTCGGGCGGCAGCACCAAGCCGACCCGGCCGTTGGCCTGGACGAAGGCGAAGTCCGACGCCGCCTGCCAGTACATGCTGTAGCCGAACTGCCCGACCGGGACCATCAGGATGCTCCCGCGGGCCGGGAGGTAGCGCCCGGCGTCCGCGACGACGAGGGGCACCCCGGCCACCCGGCTGTGCCAGAACCCCCCGGTCGGATCGGGCAGGACGGCGAGGACCCCGGCGATCGCCGCCGCCCAGGCCACCCACGGCCGCCTGCGCTCGCGCGCCAGCGCGACCGCGACCCCGACCCCGAGGATCAGCGCGACGAACAGGGCGAAGCGCGTCGGGAGGACCGCCTTGAACAGGGGGGCGTTCTCGACCGCTCGCCACGGGAGGGGGATCACGCTGTGGGCCCCGTAGCTCAGTCGCGGCCCGAGGGCCAGGACCAGGGCGATCCCGAGCATCACCACCAGGAACCGGGTCCCCGCCCGCCTGCGGGTGGCCACGGCCCCGGCGGCGAAGACCAGGAGCAGGGGCAGTCCGACGTATCCCCCGGCCTCGACGATGTTGCCCCCGTCGAAGTGGTGGAGGCCCGAGACCGAGGCTCCCCCGAGCCAGGTGATCGGCGTCGGGACGACCAGGTTCAGGGGATTGAGCCGGTAGCGCTCGGCGAAGACGGTTCCCGCCACCGTGCCGTAGTGGCGACCCGGGTTTCCCTTGATCAGCGCCCAGTACAGGTAGGGCGAGATCACCGCCGCCGCCAGCGCTCCGGCGACCGCGATCTCCCCGAGGACGCCCCCCAGCCGGCGCCGTCCGGGGGCCGGGGTCAGCCACCAGGCGGGCAGCAGACCGAGCGCCCCGAGCAGCAATACGTCGAAGGCGATCTCGGTCGACAGGAGCGCCTGGCCGGCCATGATCGCCCCGAGCCCGACGACGAACCCGGCCCGCGAGATCCGGCCGTCGAGCCGGCGGAGCACGACGAGAGGGACCAGCGGCACGAGGAAGACGAGGGCGATGTGGAGGTGGCCCATCAACTGGGCCAGCTCGTAGCTGCTGAAGCCGTAGACGAACCCACCGACGACCGACGGCCAGTACCGGTCGGTCACGTACCGGCAGAGCCCGTAGGCGGCCTGGGCCGAGAGCACCGGCCCGAGCACCGCCCCCACGTTGTAGGCGACCACCGGGCCCCACAGGCTCGTGACCGGCCAGAGCACCCCCGCCGCCCCGGGGATGCTCGTGGCCGTCGCGATGTTCGCCCCCCCCGGGTACCAGACGGCGTGGGAGTAGAACGGGTTCAGGCCGTGGCCGACCGCGTAGGGCCACCACTTCAGCGCCCACATGAAGAAGGGCGGATCCCCGGCCGGACCTACGCACACGCACACATGGGACGGATCGCCGACCGCCGGGCGGGCGATCAGCACCACCGCGGCGATCGCGTAGAGCCCGAGCGCCACCAACCACCCCGGGACGGACGGCGGGCGCAGGCGTCCTGGTCCTCGGGCGCCCACGATGGCCCGACTGTACCGGACCCGCCCCGGGCTCCGGGCGGGCTCCGGGCGGGCTTCGCGCGGGCTCCGTACGTCCGGATCGACCCGCGGACGCCGGCCGCCGAAGGTCACGGTACGATCGGTCGGCGCGGCGCGATCAGCTTCGGCGGTCGACCCCGACGCCCGACCAGACGTGGGGGCATCTCGAACGGAGGACGAGTCGATCGATGGATCTGAAGAGCTACAAGCCGATGGGGGACAAGGAGAACTCGGACTTCTTCTGGGAGTACCTCGACAAGATCTACGACCGCCGGGCCGAGTCGGGCGTCAACCAGCTCGTCGGCGACATGAAGGCCGTCGCCATCCAGGTCGAGCACGGCGACGCCGTCAACTACATGGCCGAGCTCGCCGCCATGGGTCCCTACCGGCTGACCGACTCCCGGCTGACCGAGACCCACAAGGTGTACCTCCTCTGCTCACGCCCCGAGTACCCCCGGCTCCTCATCCTCGAGCCGCTCAACCCGGCCTTCGAGGACTGGGTCACCCGGTGGAACAACCTCTACCCCCTGGCCAAGCGCAAGCCCAACGCCCGGTACATCGGTGAGATCTACCACGCCGAATCGGTGGCGGCCGTCCGTGAGGCGCTCGAGCCCCAGAACATCCGCTTCGTCTACGAGGGCGACACGGTCAGCCCGTTCTACGTCGGCGACCACCTCACGTTCACCTTCCTCTCCGACTTCACCTACAACCGGGTCGGCTACGTCGACGTCGAGATCGACGATCTCGAGGCCCTCGCCCTCGGCCAGATGCTCGTCCCCACCGGGGCCGAGCAGGAGAAGCTCGACCGGGCCGCCGACCTTCAGCGGGAGCACGGGGTCACCGATCTCGTCCTCGGGATCGACCACATGGCCACCCGGATCCTCGCCGGCGACCGGGAGGGCGCGATCCTCGAGCACCTGACGATGGTTCCCTACTACTACTGGGGGGCCTACAACATCCAGGAGATGAACTCCTCGACCAACGTCACCCGCCACCCCGACATCGACGACGACAAGCGCTCGCCGGCCAAGGTGTTCACCGCCAACAACACCCCGGCCTTCGCCAACTCCTTCGAGAACCTCCCGATGCCGACCGAGGAGTTCGTGCGCAACTTCGGACGCCGGATGCACCACGTCGCCTACGCCGTCGAGGACGGGCACGTGGTCGACGAGAAGAACGTCGACTACGTCGTCCGCCAGCTCTCGGAGATGGGCACCCCGTTTCTCGCCCACGTCGTCGGCGAGTGCAAGGACGAGCCCAACCTCAAGCAGATCTTCTCCAAGAGCTCGCCCTACTCGATGCTCATCACCGAGTACATCGAGCGCTGCCACAACTACGAGGGCTTCTTCACCCGGGAGAACGTCGCCACCCTGACCGAGGCCGCCGGTGCCGACGAGCGCTACGTCCACGGGCACGTGTTCGACTGACCCGGCGCGCCCGGCCGCCGGCCTCCCCGCCCCGCCGGCCCCGGCCGGCCTCCTAGGGCGCGAGCATCCGGCGCAGGAACACCCCGCACACCACGGCGGCGACCGCGGCGAGCAACGGGGTCCCGAAGCCGACCACCCCGAACAGGGCGAGCAGGATGCCGATCGCGGCCACCGCTCCGAGCCCCCCGGTGGCGAGGACCAGGGCGTAGGCGCGCTGCTGGCGGACGCGGCGCGGCGTGCGGCTCCTGGGACGGCGGGCGAGATCGCTCATGTCGGACTCCGGGGTCGTGAGGCGGGGTGCGCTCCGGTCAGGTTACGCGAGGCCGGGCGATGAGCTGGCGGGCCTGCTTCCTCGACGGCCCCCTCGCCGGCCCCGAGCACGACCGCCGCTTCGCCGCCGCCGGGATCCTCGCCCGGGTCTGGCTGGCCCGGGTGCCCGACGACGCCGACGGACGCGTCGGGCCCGAGGTCTGGTCGGTCGTCGGCAGCCTGCCCGGGGCCGGCCCGCCCGAGGATCCCTGGCCCGACCAGGTCGAGTACGTCCTCGACCCCGAGCTCTCCGACCTCGAGCCCCCGACCGGGGACGCCTTCGCCGTCTTCCGCCTCCCCGATTGAGCGCTGCTCCGCCCGCCGGGCCTCAGGCCGCGCCGGCCTCGGCGGAGTCCAGTACGGCCCGGGGCCGGGTCGCCTCGACCGGGCGCCGGCGCCACTCCCGGGGATAGCCGACCGAGACCTCCCGGAAGGGGACCCCGTCGGACCAGAGCGTCCGGGGGATGTGGAGGTGGCCGTAGATGACGGCCGCCGTGGCCTGGCGCCGGTGCCAGTCGGCGGTCAGCTCGGTCCCGCACCACTGGGCGAACTCCGGGTGGCGGAGGATCCGGGTCGGCTCGCGGATCAGCGGGAAGTGGTTGACGAGCACCGCCGGGATGCCCGCCTTCCCGAGCCCGGCCAGGCGGCGCTCGGTCTCGACCACCCGTGCCCGGCACCAGGCCTCCCGGCTCGGGTGCGGGTCGGGGTGGAGGTGGCGCTCGTCGGCGCAGACCACCCCGGCCGCGTAGGCCACCCGGAGCGCCTCGGCCTGGGTGGCCGCCCCGTCCGGGCGGAACGTGTAGTCGTAGAGCACGAACACCGGGGCGACCACCACCGGGCCCCCGGCCCCCTCCCAGACCGGATAGGGATCCTCGGGAGTCACGACGCCGAGATCCCGGCAGAGCCCCACCAGATGGCGGTAGCGCTCCTCGCCGCGGAGGTCGACCGGGTCGGTCGGCGGCGTCCACAGCTCGTGGTTCCCCGGGGTCCAGACCACCCGGGCGAAGCGCCCGGCCAGGAGCCCGAGGGCCCACTCGACGTCGGCGACCTGGGCGCCGACGTCACCCGCCACCAGGAGCCACGACTCCGGAGACTCGGGCCAGAGCTCCTCGACGAGCCGCCGGTTCTCCGGGTGGCGGACGTGGAGGTCGCTGATCGCCAGGAGGCGCCCGGACGCCACGCCTCAGCTCGAGCCCCCGGCGGGCGCACCGGCTCGCGTCCCGGCCGGGACGATGTCGCGCGGGCAGAGGATCCCCCCATCATCGATGCTCGGGTTCCGGCGGTCAAACCCGCCCCGCCCGGGTTTCTCGATCGGCCCGATGGGTAGACGACGAGGTGAGAAGTCAACGACGAAGGGACGACAATGCCCTGCGCGAGCCCAGACCTCGTGCTCGACCTACCGGCGACTCCGGCCGCTCCGAGCCTCGCCCGCCAGGCGGTCGAGCGACTTCCCCTGCTCCCCGAGCAGCTTCCCACCGTCACCCTCCTGGCCTCGGAGCTCGTGACCAACGCCGTCCGCCACGCCGACACCGACCGGCCGATCCGCCTCGAGGCGCGGGTCCGCGACCGCCGGCTTCGGCTGTGCGTGACCGACGAGGGCCAGGGCTTCTCGGCCCCCGCGAACCCACGCCCGGCCGGGGAGGAGGGCGGCTACGGCCTGTTCCTGGTCGAGCGGCTCGCCTGCGACTGGGGCGTCGTCGGTCGGACGGTCTGGTTCGAGCTCCGGGGCGCCGTCCGCTGAAGCGATGGGACCCCGGCCGCCCTGGCGGCCCCGGCTCCGCACCGGCAAGCCGCGACCCGGGGCCCTGCTAGTCCTCGTAGGTCCCGGCGTAGATCGCGAAGGTCGCGCCCTGGGGGTCGGCCACGATGCCGATCTTGGCGATGCCGATGTCGATCGGCCCGGCGTGGACCGCGCCCCCGAGCTCGGTCACCCGGGCCAGGCCGGCGTCGATGTCCGGGATCCCGAAGTAGGCCAGCCAGTGGGCGGGGATGCCCGGCTGGGCCACCGGGCGGATGCCCCCGTTGCTGGCCTCGCCGTTCTTGATCACCAGGTAGTCGGGCATGCCCTCGAAGCCGGTGGTCGTCCACCCGAAGACGGCCGTGTAGAAGGCCGCGGCCCCGTCGAGGTCGGTCGTGCTGAGCTCGTTCCAGCAAAGGGCGCCCGGGGCGTTGACCAGCGCCGCCCCGAAGTGGCGGCCGGGCTCCCAGGCCATGAAGAACCCGCCCTGGGGATCCTGGAGGACGGCCATCCGCCCGGCCTCCATCACGTCGAACGCCGGGGCGTGGACGGTTCCGCCGTTTCGGGCCGCGAGCTCACAGGTGGCGTCGGCGCTCTCCACCGAGACGTAGTTCTGCCAGACGGGCGGGACCCCGGCCTCGGACTGGCGCTCGGGCTGGGGGGCGATCGCGGCGACGTTGGCCCCGTCGAGGCGCATCATCGAGTAGACGACCCCGTCGCCCACCGGCATGTCCTCGGCCACCCAGCCGAAGAGCCCGCCGTAGAACGCCTTGGCCGCGTCCTGGTCGGTCGTCGCCAGGTCGGCCCAGCAGAAGGTTCCCGGTGCGTACGACTCACGTTTTCCCATGGTCGGGATTAACGCACACCCCGGCGGGCGAATGTGAATCTTTCGGGGCCCCCGGCCGCGGTCCAAACGGCCCGGGGCGGCGCCCGGCGCTACCGTCCGCGGGAGCCGCCAAGCTCTCGTGACCCCGACCGGAGGCCCCCGATGTCCGCCTACACGATCAAGAACCTGATGGAGATCGACGACGCCCTGCGCGACCGCGACGTCGACGTCGAGGCCCGGTTCGCCCGCAAGCACCTCGACTCCGAGCACATCGGGGTCAGTCACTTCCGCTACGGCCCGGGCGTCCGCTCCGGGGTCGGGCACAGCCACCGCGAGCAGGAGGAGGTCTACGTGGTGATCTCCGGGTCGGGCCGCGTCAAGCTCGACGACGAGATCGTCGAGCTCCGCCCGTGGGACGTCGTCCGGGTCGCCCCCCCGGTGATCCGCGCCTTCGAGGCCGGGCCCGACGGCCTCGAGGTGATCGCCGTCGGCTCCGACCGGCCGGAGGGCGGCGATGGCGTGATGGCCAAGGACTGGTGGACCGACTGACCCCGCCTCCCGAGGGCCTGAACCCGGCGCTCCGGGCGGTCAGCGACGCCGTGCTCGCGGTCGCCGCCGAGCTCTCGGTCGAGGAGGTCCTCCAGCGTCTGGTCGACCGGGCCCGGGAGCTGGCCGGGGCCCGGTACGCCGCGCTCGGGATCCCCGACGGGGCGGGTGGCTTCGGGCGCTTCCTCGTCTCGGGGATGACCGACGAGCTGGTCGCGGCGATGGGACCGCTTCCCCGGACCCACGGGCTGCTCGGCGCGATGCTCGAGACCAGGGTCCCGTTCCGGACCGACGACATCCATCGACATCCCCGGTTCCACGGCTGGTGGCCCGAGCGCCACCCGGACATGCGCTCGTTCCTCGGGGTCCCGATCGTCGCCCCCGACGGGGTGATCGGGGCGTTCTACCTGACCGACAAGGAGGACGCCCCGGCCTTCGGGGCGGCCGACCAGGAGCTGATCGAGCTGCTCGGGGCCCACGCGGCGATCGCCATCACCAACGCCCGGCTCTACGAGCGCAGCCGGGAGCTGACCATCGTCGCCGAGCGCAACCGGCTCGCCCTCGAGCTCCACGACGTCGTCAGCCAGAAGCTCTTCGGCCTGATCCTGGCCGCCGAGTCGGCGCTGACCCTGCTCGACCGCGACGATGACGATGACGATGGCCATGGCGGCGGCGGCGCGGACCCCCCCGTCCGGCGCCGGGCGGCGGCCCGGGCCCAGATCGAGCGGGCCCAGGCGCTCGGCCGGGAGGCCCAGGACGAGCTCCGGTCGCTGATCCTCGAGCTCCGGCCCCCCGACCTCGACCGGGACGGCCTGGCCGGGGTCCTGCGCAAGCACGCCGAGCTCGTCGGCCAGCTCCACGCCGGGGACGTCCGCGTCGACGTCGACGTCGACGTCGACATCGGCGTCGGCGTCGATGACCGGCTCGGGCCGGCCGGACCCGACGGGCGCCGCGATCTCGAGATCCTCCGGATCGCCGAGGAGGCGCTCCAGAACGCCCTGCGCCACGCCGGCGCCCGGCGGATCGAAGTCCGGCTCGGCCGGGTGGAGTCCGGCCTGGTGCTCGTCGTCTCCGACGACGGGGCCGGGTTCGATCCGAAGGACCCGGAGCTCCGATCCCGCCACCTCGGGCTGACCTCGATGCAGGAGCGGGCCCGGCGGCTCGGCGGCCGGCTCGAGATCGCCTCGACCCCGGGGGCGGGGACCCGGGTGACGCTGACCGTCGGGCATGGCTGAGGCGTCGATCACCGTGCTCGTGGTCGACGACCACGCCGTCGTCCGGGAGGGGCTGCGGACCTTCCTCGGGCTCCAGGACGGGCTCGAGGTGGTCGGGGAGGCCGGGGACGGGGAGGAGGCCGTGGCCGAGGCCGTGCGCCTGCGCCCCGACGTGATCCTCATGGACCTGACGATGCCCCGCCTCGACGGGGTCGAGGCCATGCGCGAGCTCCGCCGCCGGCTCCCGGGGACCCGGGTCGTCGTGCTGACCAGCAACGCCGACGACACCCGGCTGCTCGCGGCGATCCAGGCCGGGGCGGCCGGGTACCTCCTGAAGACCGTCCAGCCCCAGGAGCTCGCCCGGGCCGTCCGGGCCGCCCACGCGGGTGAGGCCCTGCTCGACCCGTCGGTCGCCGCCCGCCTGGTCGAGGCGATCGCCGCCCCCGCCGGGTCCCCGGCGCCGGCCGATCGGGCCGACCAGCTCACCCCCCGGGAGCGGGAGGTCCTCGAGCTGATCGGAGCCGGGCGCTCGAACAAGCGGATCGCCCTCGAGCTCGGGGTCTCGGAGAAGACGGTCAAGACCCACGTCGGCCACGTCCTGGCCAAGCTCGGGGTCGCCGACCGGACGTCGGCCGCGCTGTACGCCGTCCGAACCGGCCTGATCTGACCGGCGGCCGGGCGCGGGTCCTAGGTCCAATTGCCGATGGCGGACGGCCGGTCGGGCTCGTAGTCTGGCTGCGTGCCCACGGCCATCATCACCGGAGCCTCCCGGGGCCTCGGCCTCGCCCTGGCCCGGTCGCTCGCCGGGGACGGCTGGCGCCTGGTGATCGACGCCCAGGGCGCCGAGGCCCTCCGGGCGGCGGCCGACTCGCTCGGCCCGGAGGTCCGGGCGCTGGCGGGCGACGTCGCCGACCCCGGGCACCGGACCGAGCTCGTGGCCGCGGCCGGCGAGCCGATCGACCTCCTGGTCAACAACGCCAGCCTCCTCGGTCCGAGCCCCCAACCCGGCCTGGCCTCCTACCCGCTCGACGTGCTCGAGCGGGTCTACCGGGTCAACGTCCTCGCCCCGCTCGCGCTGACCCAGCTCGTCCTCCCCCGGATGTCGCCGGGCGGGGCGGTCCTGAACGTGACCTCGGATGCCGCGGTCGAGGCCTATCCCTTCTGGGGCGGCTATGGGTCCTCCAAGGCCGCGCTCGAGCAGCTGGGTGCCGTGCTCTCGGCCGAGTATCCCCGGCTCCGGGTGTACACCGTGGACCCGGGCGACATGCGCACCCAGATGCACCAGGACGCGTTCCCCGGGGAGGACATCTCAGACCGGCCGCCGCCCGAGGCGAGCGTGCCCGGTCTCCGGGCCCTGATCGACGGTCGCCTCCCGAGCGGGCGCTACCGGGCGGCCGACGTGGCCGGGGCGGCCGGGGCGGACGGGACGGACGGGGCGGCCGGGGCGGCGTGAGCGCCCTGGCGTTCAGCCTGCCCGAGCGCCTCGAGGCCGGGTCCCCGCCGGAGGCCCGGGGCGTCCCCCGGGACGGGGTCCGGCTGATGGCGGCCGCCCGGCACGACGGTCGGATCGCCCACGCCCGGTTCGGCGACCTTCCCGCCTTCCTCGCGCCCGGCGATCTGCTCGTGGTCAACACGTCGGCCACGCTGGCCGCGGCGATCCGGGTCCGGCGGACCGGCGGCGCCGAGAGCCTCCTCCACTTCGCGACCCGAGCCCCGGGTCAGGAGGGCGATCGGTGGTGGGTGGTCGAGCTGCGCTCCCCCGACGGCTCCCAGCCGGCCCGGCCCCGGGTCGGGGAGGTCCTGGGCCTGGACGGGGGCGGGACGGTCGAGATCGTCGCTCCCTACGCCCGGGGCCGGCGGCTCTGGCTGGCCCGGGTCGAGACCCGGGACCCCGTCCTCGATCACCTCGACCGCCACGGCCGGCCGATCCGCTACGGCTACGTCCGGGGCGACTGGCCGCTGGCCGCCCACCAGACGGTGTTCGGGCTCGATCCCGGGAGCGCCGAGATGCCGAGCGCCGGGCGGCCCTTCACCCCGGAGCTGGTCACCCGGCTGGTCGCCGGGGGCGTGGGGCTGGCGCCCGTCCTCCTCCACACCGGGGTCTCCTCGCCCGAGCGGGGCGAGGCGCCCTACCCCGAGCGCTACCGAGTCCCGGCGGCGACCGCCGCCCTCGTCAACGCCACCCGGGCGCACGGGGGCCGGGTCGTCGCCGTGGGGACGACGGTGGTCAGGGCGCTCGAGACGGTCGCCGGGCCCGAGAGGACGGTTCGCGCGGGGGAGGGGTGGACCGCCCTTGTGATCGGCCGCCGGCGGGGGCTCCGGGCGGTCGACGGCCTGATCAGCGGGTGGCACGAGCCCGAGGCGTCCCATCTGGACATGCTCGAGGCCGCGGCCGGGGGCGAGCTCCTCGGCCGCTCCTACCGGGCGGCGCTCGAGCACGGCTACCTCTGGCACGAGTTCGGCGACAGCCACCTGATAATGCCGTAGGGCCGCGGGGGCGGCCGGTCGGCCGATTAGTTCCTGGGAGCCCGGGGGTCTCACCAGGACATCAGACATTTCAGGAGGTGGTCGGGTGGTGCCTGGCGTAGAGACCGCGATCGAGACGCACGCATTGACGAGGACGTTCCCCGGGGGGGTCGAGGCCGTCCGGGGGGTCGACCTCAGCATCGCTCGAGGCGAGGTGTTCGGGTTCCTCGGGCCCAACGGCGCCGGGAAGACGACCATGGTGCGCATGCTCTGCACGCTCCTGCCTCCGACCGGGGGGAGCGCCGTGGTCGCCGGGATCGACGTCACCGTGGATCCGGCCGAGGTTCGCCGGCGGATCGGGGTGGCGCTCCAGGAGATCGGGCTCGACCCGGTCCAGAGCGGACGGGAGCTGCTCGAGCTCCAGTGCGGGCTCTACGGGATCCCGGCGGCCCGGGCCCGGGACCGGGCGGCCGAGCTGCTCGAGCTCGTCGGCCTGACCGAGGCCGCCGACCGGCGGACGAAGACGTACTCGGGCGGGATGAAGCGCCGGCTCGACCTGGCGAGCGCGCTCGTCCACTCGCCCGAGGTCCTCTTCCTCGACGAGCCGACCACCGGCCTCGATCCGTCGTCGCGGCGGACGGTCTGGGAGGAGGTCCGGAGGATCAACGCCGCCGGGACGACCGTCTTCCTGACCACCCAGTACCTCGAGGAGGCCGACCAGCTCTGCAACCGCCTGGCCATCATCGACGCCGGGGCGATCGTCGCCGAGGGGACCCCGGCCCGGCTCAAGGCGGAGATGGGCCACGACGCGGTCACCCTCGACCTCGTCGGGGCCGACGCCGTGGCGGCCGAGGCGGCGGTCCGGGCGCTCGCGGGCCTCGAGCGGGTCGTGGCCGAAGCCGATGCCCTCGCGCTCTACGTCGAGGACGGACCCGGGTCGATCACCGAGATCGTCCGCCTGCTCGAGGCGGCCGGGATCCGGCCGGGCGCGATCACGGTGTCGCGGCCGTCGCTCGACGACGTCTTTCTCCAGGCAACCGGGAGGCGCCTCGAGGGCGCCAGGGAGGATGTGGCGGCATGAACGAGGTAATCCTGCTCGCCCGCCGGTCGGTCCGGGAGATCGCCCGCTACCCCGAGGCGACGATCCCGGCCCTGTTCATCCCGCTGTTCTTCTTGGCCGTCAACATCGGCCAGGTCTCGAAGACCTTTCCGTCGACCACCCCGTTCCTCCGCGGCCAGAGCTACGTGGCCTTCCAGCTCCCCGTCTCGTTGATGTTCGCGGTCGCCACGGCGAGCTCGGGCCTGGCCCTCGTCACCGAGATCGACCTCGGCTACTTCGACAAGCTGCTCGCGGCTCCGATCCGGCGCTCGTCGATCATCTTCGGGCGGCTCGCCGCCGACCTCGTCCGGGGCACGCTCGGGGCCACGGTCGTCCTGCTCGCCGGCCTGGCCTTCGGCGCCCACATGCAGAGCGGGATCCCCGGGGCCGTCGTCCTCGTGCTCCTGTCGGCCCTCTTCGGGGTCGGGTACGCCGGCTTCGCCATCCTCGTGGCCCTGCGCACCCGGAACGTCCAGGCCACGAACACGAGCTTCCTGCTCTTCTTCCCCCTGCTCTTCCTCACGCCCAACTTCGTCCCCTTCGACCGGCTCACCCCGGTCATGGAGACGCTCGCCCGGCTCAACCCGGTGAGCTATGTGATCGACGGCCTCCGGTCCCTGGTCATCGAGGGCTGGAGCTGGGACAAGCTCGGCTACTGCGCGGCGGTGATCGTCGGGCTGAGCGCCCTGCTCACGACGCTCTCGCTCCGGGCGATCGCCAACTACGACCGCTGAGCGCGCGCCGGGCAGGCGCGGCGGGCGGGCAGGCGGGCGGGTCCTCCCGGGGGCCCGGCCCGACCACTACCCGAGCTCGGCCCGGCGCTCCTCGAGATACCGGCGCTCGGCGGGGGTCGTGGCCAGGTGCCGGGCCCGCTCGTAGGCGGTGGCGGCCTCGGGGAGCCGGCCGGCCCGCCGGAGGAGGTCGGCCCGGGCGGCGTGGAAGGGCAGGTAGCCGTCAAGAGCGGGCTCGAGGACGGCGGCCTCGAGATCGCGCAGGCCGGCCTCGGCGCCCTCGGCCATGGCCACCGCCACCGCCCGGTTGAGGGCCACGACCGGCGTCGGGTGCAGGCGGGCGAGCTCGCCGTAGAGCGCGGCGATCTGGGGCCAGTCGGTCTCCCCGGCCCGGGCCGCCTGGGCGTGGAGGGCGGCGATCGCCGACTGGAGCTGGTAGGGGCCGGGGGCGCGGTGGGGGAGCGCCCGCTCGAGCAGGTCGAGGCCCCGCGCGATCTCCGGGGCGTCCCAGAGCCCCCGGTCCTGGTCGGCCAGGAGGACGATCCGCCCGTCGGCGCTCAGGCGGGCCCGGCGGCGGGAGTCCTGGAGCAGCATGAGGGCGGTGAGCCCGAGCACTTCGGGCTCGTCGGGCATCAGCGCGCAGAGGAGCGTCCCCAACCGGATCGCCTCCCGGGTCAGGTCCTCGCGGACCAGGTCCTCCCCGGCGCTCGCCGAGTAGCCCTCGTTGAAGATCAGGTAGATCACCAGGAGGACGGCGCCGAGGCGGTCGGGGAGGCGGGCAGCGGCGGGGACCTCGAAGGGGATGCCGGCATCGCGGATCTTCGCCTTGGCCCGGGTGATCCGCTTGGCCACCGTCGCCTCCGGGGAGAGGAGGGCCCGGGCGATCTCGGGCACGGTCAGGCCGCCCAGCATCCGGAGGGTCAGGGCCAGCTGGGCCTCCCGGGCCAGGGCCGGGTGGGCGCAGGCGAAGATCAGGCCGAGGCGCTCGTCGGGCGCCTCGTCCTCGAACCCGCCGGGCTCGGCGTGGGAGGACATCGTCGTCGCCGTGTCGCCCAGGGCCCGCCGCTTGCGCTCGAGCGTCCGCTCGCGCCGGAGGCGGTCGATCGCCCGGCGCTTGGCCGTGGTGATGATCCACGCCGCCGGCCGGTCGGGGACGCCGTCGCGCCGCCAGGCGTCGAGCGCGACGGCGAACGCCTCCTGGACCGCCTCCTCGGCGAGGTCGAGATCGCGCGACCAGGAGGCGAGCGCCGCGACCACGCGGCCGTGCTCCTCGCGGAACGTCGTCTCGACGGCCCGGGTGCTCGCGTCCACGGTCGGCGGCCTCACGGGCGGCCGGATCGGCTCATCCGAGCTCGCGGATCGGCCGGACCTCGACGCCGCCGTCGGCAGCCGCGGGGATCTTGGCCGCCCACTCGATCGCCTCGTCGAGATCGGCGCACTCGAGGATGTAGAAGCCCGCGAGCTGCTCCTTGGTCTCGGCGAACGGGCCGTCGGTGCTGAGCGGCGTGCCGCCGCCGTTGCTGCGGACGAGGGTCGCCGTCGCCGAGGGCTGGAGGGCGTCGCCGGCCAGGAACGCCCCGGCCTCGTTCGCGCCCGCGGTGAACGCGCCGTAGGCCGCGCCCATCTCCTGGCTGGCCGGATCGTCCGGGCCCTGGTAGCGGGTCTCGTCGTGGTAGAGCAGGAACATGTAGCGCATGGCTGACCTTTCTTCGCTTGGCGTACCGGCGGCCTCGGCCGGCTTCATCCCCATGACGAACGGCCGGGGGCGAAAAGGACACCTCCCACCGGGTCCCTAGTCCTCGGTCTCCCCGCGACCCTCGCCCGGCCCCCCGGCGTGCGGCTCGTGGAGCCCCCCGCGGGGACCTGGCGGGTGGAGCCCCGCCCGGAGCTCCGGCTCGCGGCCCGGGTCGGGGCCGACCTGGTCGTGGAGCCGGTCGACGGCCAGGGTGATCTCCCGGGCCGCGTCGAGCAGATCCTCGCGGTCGGCCTTGCGCTCGATCGAGATGCGCAGGGCGGCGATCTCCCGGGCGAGGAACTCGGCCTCGGCGAGCTGGCGGGCGTTGGTGTCCCGGTCGCGCTCGATCTCGACCCGGTCCCGGTCGGCCTGGCGGTTCTGGGCCAGGAGGATCATCGGGGCGGCGTAGGCGGCCTGGGTCGAGAAGGCGAGGTTGAGCAGGATGAACGGGTACGGATCCCATCGGAGCCTGGCCGCCACCAGGTTGAGGGCGATCCAGATGACGACGAGGATGGTCTGGATCGCCAGGTAGCGCCCGGTCCCGAGGTAGCGCGCCATCGCCTCGGCCGTCCGGGCGAAGCGGTCGGGGTCGCGCGACGGCCCCCCGCTCTTCCCGCGCGGCTTGCTCAGGTCGTCGCGGCGGGGCACCCGCCTCAGCCCCTCGCCGGCGCGACGCGCCAGCCGGTGGGCAGGACCCGGTCGAGCACGTCGTCGATCGTCACCGCCCCGAGCAGTCGGCCGGCGTCGTCGACGACGGGCAGGGCGACCACGTCGTAGGCGGCCAGGCGGTGGGCGACGAGCTGGTCGCTCGTGTCGGGGCTGACCGGCTCGGGCTCCTGGTCGAGGCAGCGGCTGAGGGTCTTCGACGGGGCCTCGCGCAGGAGCCGCTGGAAGTGGGCGACCCCGAGGAAGCGCCCGGTCGGGGTCTCGGTCGGGGCCAGGCAGACGTAGACCTGGGCGGCGAGCGGCGGGCGGAGGTCGGGATCCCGGATCCGCGCCAGCGCCTGGGCGACCGTCGCGCTCGGCTCGAGCACGATCGGCTCGGGGGTCATCAGACCCCCGGCGGTATCCGGCCCGAAGTGGAGGAGCCGGCGGACCGGGGCCGCCTCGCCCGGGTCCATCGCGGCCAGGAGCTCGCCCCGGCGCTCGGCGGAGAACTCGGCGAGCAGGTCGGCGGCGTCGTCGGCCTCCATCTCGTCGAGGACCCGGGCGGCCCGCTCGAGGTCCATCCCCTCGACGATCCGGACCTGCTCCTCCTCGGAGAGCTCCTCGAGCAGGTCGGCCAGCCGCTCGTCCTCGAGGGCCTCGGCCAGGATCCGCCGGCGGGAGAGCGGGAGCTTGCGGATGGCCTCGGCCATCTCGACCGGGTGGAGCTGGCCGATCGCGGCCGCCTCGCGGGCCCCGGCCCGCTCGTCGCGGAGCACCTCGGCGGCCTCGGTCCAGTCGATCACCTCGGGGGCCCGGCGGCGCCCGGCGAGGCCGGGGGGGGCGAGGGCGAGCGTGGCGAGCTCCCAGGCGTGGGGCTCGGGGGCCGGCGTGATCGCCGCGTCGACGATCCGCCGGTCGCGCAGGCGGCGCCCGAACAGCTCGTCGACCACCAGTTGCTCGCCCCCGCGCAGCTCGAATTGGCGGAGGTTGATCGTCCCCCGACGCAGGCGCACGCCCTCCGGCTCGATCTCTCCGATCCGTCCGGCCCCGACGAAGACGCGCCGCCGCTGGACGCGCACGACGAAGCCGTTGACCCGGGGTGGGGTGCCCCCGCCCCCGCCGGCGAGGACGACATCGACGACCTGGCCGATCTCGGCTCCGTCGGCGCCGACGAGCGGGAGGCGGGCCAGGCGCGAGACGTAGATCAGTCGATCGCCCATCGGACCATTGTGCCGATCCGCTCCCGGGGGTGCACGCGCCCCGGCGGTCGAGGACCCGGCGCCGGCCGCGGGCCGAGGGCCGGCCGGCGGCGCCTAACGGAGGATTCCGGTGTGGCCCAGCGAGAAGCGCCCGGGCTGCGGCCAGACGGCCAGGCCGTGCGGCCCCTCACCGACCTTGATCCGGGCCCGGAGGCGGCCGGTCGACGTGTCGATGGCGTACACCTCGGCGTTGTAGCGGCCGCTCAGCCAGAGCGTCCGGCCGTCGGCCGAGATCCCGCCCATGTCGGGGCTCGCGGGCGGCGGGATCCGCCACTTGGCGATCACCCGCCGGCGGGCGAAGCTGATCACCGAGATCGAGCCCTCGGCCCGGTTGCTGACGAACAGGCGGCGGGCGTCCCGGCTGGGGTAGAGGCCGTGGGCGCCGGCGCCGGTGCGCAGGAACCGGCGGACCCGGAAGTCGTGGGTCCCGATCAGCCAGACCCCGCCGGCCGCCTGGTCGGCCACGTAGAGGAGGCGCCCGTCCGGGGAGAGCTTGACGTCCTGGGGGCTCGAGATCCCCCGGCCGAGGGTGAGCGTCCGGATCAGCCGCTGGTGGACGACGTCGACCATGATCATCCGCCCGGCGAACTCGCAGCTCGCGTAGAGGCGCCGGCCCGAGGCCGAGAAGTCGATGTGGTCGACCCCCCGGCAGCCGGGGACGGGTAGCGAGTGGCGGAGCGCCATCGTGTGGGCGTCGCGGAAGTCGAGGCGGGCCAGGCGCTCGGCCACGACGATCGCGTACCGTCCGTCCACGGTGAAGTAGAGGTTGTAGGGGTCGGCGACCGGGATCGGCGGCCCCCGGGGCTTCGCCGTGCGCGGGTCGATCGGCGTCAGGCTGTTGCCCTGGTCGTTGTCGACGTAGAGCGTCCGGAGGTCCCAGGACGGGGTCACGTGCTGGGGGAGGGCGCCCACCGGGAAGTGCCCGACGATGCGCATCCGGGCGGGATCGATCACGTCGACCGTGTCGCTCCCGCTGTTCGGGACGTAGATCCGCGAGAGCGCCCCCCGGACGCGCGGGCTGAGGGCTCCGGGCGCGTCGGCGAAGTAGACGTCCCCCCGGGCGGGCAGGCGCCGGCCGGTGGACTTGGGACCGCCCGCGGCCTGCCCGGCGCTCCCCGGCGGCGACGACGACGCGCTCGACCCGCACCCGGCGAGGCCTGCGGTCGCGGCGGCGACCGCCACGGCCACCGTGCATCGGAGAAGGCGCCGGGGGGCCCGGGGGGGGCCGGGCGCGGTCGTGGTCAGGTTGGCCAAGTCGAGAGCTCGTCGTCGGCGGCGGCGCCGGTGTGACCCTAGACCATCGCCGTCGTGGTCTGCTTGACTTGGCGGCCTGACCCCGAGCGGCGCCGATCCACCCGTCCGCCGGGCGCGCCCCGGCCCCAGCGGCCTCTGCGCCGAGCTGGCGGCCATCGTCGGGCGCGACCAGGTGCTCGGGCCCCCGGCCCGGGCCTACGTCCAGGACGCGGCGGAGGGTCGCGGGGTCTCCGGCCGCCTCGACGCCGTCGTCCTCCCGGAGAGCGCCGACGCGGTCGCCGAGGTCGTCGCCTGGTGCTACGCCCACGGCGTGGCCATCGTCCCCCGGGGAGGCGGGAGCGGCCTGGCCGGGGGAGCGGTCCCGCTCGACGGAGGGGTGGTCCTCGGCCTCGAGCGGCTCCGGAGGCTGCGCGAGTTCGAGCCCCTGCTCTGGCGCATGTCGGTCGAGGCCGGAATGCCGACGGCCGAGGTCAAGCGGCGCGCCCGGGAGGGCGGGCTGCTCTTCCCGCCGGACCCCGGGGCGGGCGAGCAGTCGCAGATCGGGGGCAACGTCGCCACCAACGCCGGCGGCCCCCACGCCTACAAGTACGGTCCGACCGGGGCCTGGGTGACCGGGCTCGAGGTGGTGCTCCCGCCGGGCGACCTCGTCCGCGTCGGCGGCCCGTTCCGCCGGGATGCCGCCGGCTACGACCTCAAGAGCCTGCTCGTCGGGTCCGAGGGGACGCTCGGGGTGATCACCGCGGTCTGGCTGCGGCTGATCCCGGCGCCGGAGGCGGCCTTCCCGGTGGCCGCCGTCTACCCGAGCACGCGGACCGGGTGCGAGGCGGTCCTGGCCGTGATCGGGAACGGCGTCCGGGCGTCGGTACTCGAATGCCTCGACCGGGGGGCGATCCGGCTGGCCGCGAACGGGCTCCCGGTGGCCGCCGGGGACGACGGTGCCTTCATGGTCATCGCCGAGGCCGACGGCTCCGCCTCCGAGGCCCGTGCGACCCGGGCCGAGCTCCTCGAGATCCTCGGGGTCGGCGCGCTGGCGACCGGGGCCCCGACCGACCCCGACGAGGTCGCCGGCCTCTGGCGGTGGCGCAGCGGCGTCTCGCTGGCCGTCCGGGCCCGGCGGGGAGCGAAGATCAGCGAGGACATCATCGTGCCCGTCGAGCGGCTGGCCGAGGCCGTCGAGGAGACGGTGGCGATCGGCGACCGCCACGGCCTCGAGGCGTGCAGCTGGGGCCACGCCGGGGACGGGAACCTCCACGCGACGTTCCTCGTCGCCCCCGACGACCCCGGCGACCTCGCCCGGGCGGAGCTCGCCGTGGCCGAGGTGTTCGGGCTCGCCGCCCGGCTCGGCGGCTCGATCTCCGGAGAGCACGGAATCGGGTGGGTCAAGCGAGGCCAGCTCGGCCGGGTCTGGCCGCCGGCGGCGCTCGCCTTCCACGAGCGCGTCAAGCTCGCCTGCGACCCCCGCGGCCTGATGAACCCGGGCAAGAAGCTGGCTTAGGGCTCAGGGCGCGGGCGCGGCCGCCGAGCCTGGGCTCAGGCGCAGACGCGGACGGTGCGGCGGAGCATCCGAGCCCCTCGGGGGAGCTCGGCGACCTGCGCCTGGAGGCGATAGCCCACGCCCCGGCGTAGCCCGTGCGGGTTGATCCGCAGGGCGAAGCGGCCCTTGGCGTCGGGGGCGAGAACCCGCCCGACGCGGTGACCGAGCAGGTAGTACGTCACCCGCCGGACCGATCCACCGCTGACCGAGATCCGAAACGGCCGGCTGACGCATACCGCCGGCCCCCGGAACACGACGCGTCCGACCGCCGCGGCGGTGGGGGCCGTGGAGTTCGCCTGGCCGCTGACTCCGGGTGCGGGCACCGATCCGGGCGGGCTGGCGGCCGCGGGACTGCCCGGCGCCGGGGCGGCGGCACCCTTGGCCGGCGGCGTGGCGCCGCTCGCCGGCGCCGGACCCGTGGACGGGGCCTTGGTCGCCGCCGGGGTGGCCGGCGTGACCGGTGGCGGCGGGGATCCGGATGGGGCGGGCGGCGGTGGTGACGGTGGGGGCGCCGACGGCGGCGGCGGTGGCGGCGGTGGCGGCGCGACGGCGACCGGTGGCGGCACCGGCGAGCGTGACGCGATCTGGGCGGCGGTGATCACGACCGCGTCCCCGTTGGCGAGGCAGGCCGTCGGCCCGACCCCGTAGTTGTTGGCGTCCCCGTTGTAGCGGACCCGGAAGGTGTAGGTCCCCGGCAAGGACGGCGCGAAGTTGCCCGAGTCGTAGACCCCGGGGCCGGCAATCGGCACGGTCGAGGTGAACACGGGCGCCCCGGCGCACCACTGGTCGGTCGGCCCGGTGACCGAGAAGGTGACCGTCCCGGTCGGGCCCCACCCGCCGGTGATCGCCGCCGTCGCGTGAAGGAATCCGCCCGCCAGCATGGCGGTCGTCGTTTCGATCGGCGAGAGCTTGCCGACGATCACCGCCTGGGCCGGGGCGTCACACGCGGTCCTCGCCGCGGTGTTCGCACCGTCTCCACCGTAGGCGGCGATCCAATGGTAGGTGCCGGCCGCCTGGGTCACATAGGTCGGCGAGTTGTCGGAGCCCGTGCCCGACACGGCCACCGCGGCGGTGTAGATCGGGGTGGTGCAACTCGTGTCGCCCGGGCCGTAGAGCGCGAAGCTGATCGTCCCGCTCGGCGCGGCACCGCCGGATAGGTTCGTATGGTCGAAGATCGTGAAGCCCACGCTCGTGTTCGGAGACGCGGTCCCGATGAACCCCGGACTCGCCGCCGAGGCGGACGCCGGCACCGCCCAGGTGAGCCCGAGGAGGGCGACGACGAGCCCGCGAAGCACGAGGTGCCTCGGCGGGACGCGAGGGCGAAGACGCGTCGCGCGCCGGGGGCGGGGCGGTTCGATCGGGACCGGCAGAGCTCGAGCGGGCACGCGCGGGCCAGACTACCTACATTTCGCGCCCCTCGCGGACGAATGTACTACCCGTTGCAAGGACGAACCAAACTGGGGGGCGGAGATCAGGCAGCCCGGGAGAGCTGGGCGCCCTCGCGTGTCATCGGCGACTTGCCCCATCGGGCCCGTTGGGCGTATTCGATGATTGCCGGGAAGTAGGCCTCGAACTCGTCGGTCGCGATGCCCGCGGGCTCGAGCACGCTCCGGGCGCGGCGGTCGTCGAAGCGCGTGGCCACGTCGAAGTACGGGAGGTAGGCCGACGCCTCCTCGATCATCGCCGCGTCGTTGTTGATCCGCGGCGCCGGGCGGCCGAGCGCCCGGCAGGCGAGCTCGATGAGCTGCGTGTTGGTGACGGCGTGGCGCCCGGCCACGAGGTTGACCGCACCGGTCGCATCGGTGTTGCGCAGGAGGTGGACGAGCGCGTCGGCGACGTAGTCGACCGGGACGACGTCGACGACCCCGTCCGGATCGGCCGGCACCTCCTCGAGCATCCCGCGGGCGAAGGCGCGCAGCGGCCAGTAGATGACGTTGAACGCCGGCGTCCAGCCGCTGAGGCGGTCGCCGACGACGATGCTCGGCCGGGCAATCACGAGCGGGAGGTCGCTCGCCATCACCTCGATCTCGGCCTCGAACTTCGACTGCTCGTAGCTGTTGCGGAACTCCTGGCCGACGTCGAGGTCGTCCTCGCCGAAGGTGCCGGCATGGCGCCCGCCGACGTAGGCGGTCGAGACGTGGACCACCCGGCGCAGAGCGCCGATCTCGCCGGCCAGCGACAGGAGGCGCCGGGTGCCGTCGGTGTTGATCGACCGGGCCTGGTCGAGCGGAAGGTCGAAGGAGATCGACGCCGCGCAGTGGACGATCTCCGTGGTGCGCTCGACCACCGCCCGGTGGTCGGCGGGGCTCAGGCCGAGCCCCGGCAGGCTGACGTCGCCCGGGAGCGCGAGGATCCGCTCGGCCGCCGTCGCCGGCGGATGCTCGTAGAGCTGGGCGAGGACCGTGTCGATCCGCCGGGAGGCCTCGTCCGGGTCCCGGGCCCGGACCAGGGCGACGATCTCGGTGTCGGGCTGCTCGAGCAGGCGGACCATCACCTCCATGCCCAAGAAGCCGGTCGCCCCGGTCAGGAGGACACTCATCGGAGGGGGGCGCCCATGGCGTGGTAGCCGCCGTCGACATGGACGATCTCCCCGGTGATGCCCCGGGAGAGCGGTGAGAGCAGGAAGCAGGTCGTGTCGGCCACGGGCCCCGGATCCTTGACGTCCCAGCCGAGCGGTGCCTGGTTCTGCCAGACCTTCGCGAGCTCGTCGAAGCCGGGAATCCCGCCCGCCGCCAGCGTCTCGATCGGCCCGGCCGAGACCAGGTTGACCCGGACGCCGCGCGGGCCGAGATCCCGGGCCAGGTAGCGCGACACGCTCTCGAGCGCCGCCTTGGCCACGCCCATCCAGTCGTAGACCGGCCAGGCCACGGTGGCGTCGAAGTCGAGTCCGACCACGCTCGCCCCGCCCTCGGCCCGCTCGAGCAGGGGCAGCACGGCCACGGCCAGCGCCTTGAGGGAGAACGCGCTGGTCTGGAACGCGGTCACGGCGCTCTCGGTCGGGGTCGAGAGGAAGGCTCCACCGAGGGCGTCCCCGGGGGCGAAGGCGATCGCGTGGAGGACGCCGTCCAGAGAGTCCCAGCGCTCGCCGAGCGAGGCCGCCAGGGCCGCCAGGTCATCCGGGGAGTTGGCGTCCAGCTCGAGCACGTCGACCGGGGACGGGAGGCCCTTGGCCGCGCGTTCGGTCATCCGTCGGGCCCGGCCGAATCCGGTCAGCACGACCTCGGCGCCGGCGAGTTGGGCCCGTCGGGCGACCTCGAAGGCGATCGACCCGCGGGTGACCACCCCGGTGATCAGCAGGCGCTTGTCGGCCAGGATCATCGACTCGGGGTCCCCCGCCAGAGAACCTCGACCAGCGCCCGGGCGACCAGCTGATCCCGTTGGTTGACCACCGACCATCGCCACTGCACGAGCCCGGCCTCCTCACCGATCGGACGGAGGGCGATGACCGCGCCCTTGACGCGGATCGTATCCCCCAGCCTGACCGGACGCTTGAAGACCACGTCGTCGAGTCCGCGCAGCGCGATCACCCGATCCGGGTCGAACGGGACGAGCCCGACGGCGCACGAGACGACCAGCATCCCGTGGGCCACCCGCTCCCCGAAGGTGCTCGCCGCCGACCAATCGGCGTCGACGTGCTGGGGATGGTGGTCGTCGGTCAGCCCCGCGAAGGCCATGACGTCGACATCGGTGATCGTGCGCTCGCCCGTCGTGAACGTGGCCCCCGGCTCGAGGGCCTCGAACGGATCGGACCAGTTCACAGAGGGATGTTGCCGCCGCGCTGCGGCCGCGAGCGTCGGCCCACGTTCTCCATGCTGTCGAACACCGAAACGAGCCGCCGGCGCGTCTCCGAAGGCGGGATGACCTCGTCGATGAAGCCATCGGCCGCCCCGGTCGCGGCCTGCAGGTGCTCGGCGGTATAGGCCGCGGCCAGCGCGTCGCGCGCCCGGGCCGGGTCGTCGGCCCCGGCGATCTCGCGGCGGTTGACGATCTCGATCGCCTGCTTGGAGCCCATCACCCCGAGTTGGGCGGTCGGCCATGCGAAGACGAAGTCGGCGCCGCGGACCTTGGCGTTCATCGCGATGAACGCCCCGCCGAACGCCTTTCGCACGACGATCGTGACGCGCGGGACCGTCGCCTCGGCGAACGCGTGGACGAGCTTCGCGCCGTGGCGGATCACGCCGCCCTTCTCCTGCTTGGTCCCCGGGAGGAAGCCCGGGGTGTCGACGAGCACGACCATCGGCAGGCCGAAGAGGTTGCACGTGC
>JAXDHK010000069.1:0-11322 GCA_034664545.1 Solirubrobacteraceae bacterium | reverse complement strand
GGGGTCCTCGACCGGGTGCTCGGGGAGTGGGCGGAGCTCGGGTCGGAGCCGCGGCTGGTCCTGGTGACCGGGGATGCCGGGATGGGCAAGACCCAGCTGACCACCCATTTCGCCCGGGAGGTCCATGCCGGCGGGGCCGCCGTCCTCTACGGGCGCTGCGACGAGGAGCCCGTCTCCTCCTACCAGCCGTTCGTCGAGGCGATCAGCCAGTACCTCGACCATGCCGACGTCGAGGCGCTGATCGCCGAGCTCCCGGCCGAGTCGCTCGAGCTCGGGCGTCTGATCCCCCGCCTCGGCGTCCGGCCGCCCGGGGCGACCGGCGTCGCCCCGGGGGCCGGCGACGACCGCTACCGGCTCTTCGAGGCGGTCTCGGCCGTCCTTCGCCGCCTCGCCGCCGCCCGGCCGGTCCTGTTCCTGGTCGACGACCTCCACTGGGCCGACAAGCCGACGCTGTCGCTCCTGCGCCACGTCCTGCGCTCGCTGGCCGGGTCGCCGCTGATGGTGATCGGCACCTACCGGGAGATCGACGCCGGCCCCGACCTCCTCGGGCTGATCGCCGATCTCCGCCGGGAGTACCGCTTCGACCAGATCGCCCTCCCGGGTTTCGACGCCGACGACCTGCTCCACCTCCTGGCCACCGACTCGGCCGCCCGCCCCCGGCCGGCGTTCGTGCGCAAGCTCCTCAGCCACACCGGCGGCAACCCGTTCTTCATCGACCAGATGCTCCGGAGCCTCGGCGGGACCGAGGCCGCCGCGGCCCTGACCAGCCGCGACATCCAGGCCCTCCCCGTCCCCGAGGGCGTCAAGGAGGTGCTCCAGCGCCGCCTCGCCCCGCTCGCCAAGCCGGCGATCGATCTCCTCGCCGTCGCCGCCGTCGTCGGCCAGCGCTTCCCCCTGGGGGTGCTCGAGGAGGTCCTCGGCAAGGACGCCGACACCCTGCTCGAGACGCTCGACGAGCTGATGGCGATGGGCGTCGTCGCCGAGGTCCCCGGCGAGATCGACTCGTTCGCCTTCGCCCACAACCTCGTCCGGGAGACCCAGTACGAGCAGCTCAGCGCCAGCCGCCGGGTCCGCCTCCACGCGGCGATCGGCCGGACGCTCGAGGCGGCCGGGACGAGCCCTCCGGCCGAGCTCGCCCACCACTTCTTCGAGGCCCGCCAGCTCCTCGGCCCCGAGCCGTCGATCGCCTACTCGCTGGACGCCGCCGGACGCGCCTCGACCGCCCTGGCCCACGAGGAGGCGATCGAGCACTACGAGCGGGCGCTGGAGGCGATCGAGCTCGCCGGGGCGGACCTCGGTCGTCGGTGCGAGACCCTGCTCGACCTGGGCGCCGCCAACGACCGGCTGCCCGACGTCGACCGGGCACGCGAGTGCTACGCCCAGGCGGCCGGCCTGGCTCGGGAGCTCGGGGCGCCCGACCTGCTCGCCCGGGCCGCACTCGGCTTCGCCCAGTGGCATCAACCGGGGATCATCGACGCCGAGGCGATCCAGCTGCTCGAGGCCGCGCTCGCCGCCCTCCCGGAGTCGGCGCACACCCTCCGCGCCATGACGCTCGCCCGCCTGGCCGACAGCCTCGATCCGCTCGAGGCCCAGGAGCGCCGGGAGGCTCTCGCCGAGGAGGCGCTCGGGACCGCCCGCGGCCTCGACGATCCGGAGACGCTCGGCGCGATCCTGCACGTGGCCCCGGCCGTGTTTCGCCGGCCCGAGAGCCTCGAGCACCGGCTCGAGCTGGCCGAGGAGGCCGCCCGTCTGGCCGAGCGGACCCGCGACGGGGAGAGCCTCGCCCAGGCGCACATGCACCGCTTCCTCGACCTCTTCGAGCTCGGCCGGCCGGCTGCGGCGTCCGAGGCCCTCGCCGCGTATTCCCGCGCCATCAGCCGCCTCCACCAGCCGTGGTTTGACCGGTCGCTCTTCGTCGTCCAGGCGATGCTCGCGATCCTCGACGCCCGGCTCGAGGATGCGCAGGAGCTCCGAGCCCAGGCCGGCGAGCTCGACCAGGCGACCGATCCCGACGGAGAGACCTGGACGATCCAAGGCTTCCTGATCGCCGACGGAACCGACCGGCTCGGGGACGCCGACGAGGACGCGCTCCGCCGGTCGGCCGACCGGTACTCGGACTGGCCGCTGTGGCGGGCGATGCTGGCCCGGGCGCTGGTCGGGCAGGGCCGGGTCGCCGAGGGCCGGGCCGAGTTCGACCGGTGCGCTCGCCTGGACTTCTCCGACCTACCGCCGACCCGGGACTGGCTGGCCACGCTCGTCCTGCTCGCCGAGACGGCCCACGCGCTCGGCGACGGCGGACAGGCGGCCACGCTCACCCGCCTGCTGACCCCGTACGCCGACCGCATGGCGACGATGGAGCTCGGGCTCGCCGCCTGGGGGTCGGTCGACCGGGTGCTCGGGCTCCTGGCGCTGAGCGCCGGAGACCGGGACCGAGCAGCGGCGCACCTCGAGCGAGGACTCCGGGCCGATCGAGAGCGCGGGGCCGCGCTCTGGTCGATTCGCGGGGCGCTCGCCTACCGCGACCTCCTTCCCGAGCACCTGCTCGGCTCGACCGTCGGGCAGGGACTCGTCGACGACGCGCTCGCCCTCGCCCGGTCGCGCGGCCTCCTGCCCGGCGAGGTGCGGCTGGCCGTCGACGGGAGCCCCTGAGCCGTCAGGCGGTCAGTGGCGGACCCACATGCCGAGGATCGGATCGATGTCCGAAAGGGTCTGCGCGGCGGCCTCGGGCAGGGCGGGATGCTGGTCGTCCCCGCGGGCCTGCTCGTGGTCGGCCACCACCTGGGCGCGCCGCTTGGCCTCGCGGAGCGGCTCGGTCACCGCCGCGATCGCTATGTCGTGGCGCTCCTCGGGGGTGCTGGCGGCCTTGAGCTGTGCCTCCAAGTCTTCCGACATCCGTCTCCTCCTCAGGTACGAAGCTCTGTCACGCGCATCATACGCCGGGTCCCGGTCGTGGGTTCGGGCCTGCAATCCGCCGTTTTCGCGTCCCGCCTCCGGGGCGGGTCGGATCGCCCGCGGCCGGCGCCGCCGGGCCGCCGTCCGGCGCCTCGAGCTGCGCCCAGGCGCCCGTCCCGTCGATGTTGAGCACGGTCATGTAGCCGCCGGGTGCGATGGTCAGCGGACCGGACAGATGCTCCCTGAAATCGAAGGGACCCGCGGCGGCGAGCGAGTCGAAGTAGCGGGGAAGGACGAAGTCGCTCACCTGGATGCCGTCGATCGCGTAGCCGAGCTCGTCGGCCTGGACGGCATCGCAGTTCTCGAACGTGTAGAAGACGAGCCCCACCGCGGTCGGGCGCTTGTCGCGGACGAGGAGGTTGGCGTGCGGGTTGCCGAGCATCTCGAGCAGCTCGTGTGAGACGGTGACCGACGGCGCCGTCCCGGATGCGAGGTCGTCCCCGACGTAGACGTGGCCGAGCGGCTGACCCTCGGGTGTGAGGGCGTGACTCCCGACCGGCCCGGCCGTGTCGAGCCGGTCGAGCAGGAGGATGTTCCACTTTCCCGCCCAGGACGTCACGTCGTCGGAGGCGACGAAGGTCAACGCCGCCCCGCCGTTCCAGCGCGGTGCGTAGTCACGGTCGACCTGGACCTGCAGGGCGGCGACGATCGCCGCCGCGTCGGCGTCGGAGATGGCACCGCATGATCGGTTGAGGATGGCGACTTCGTTGTCGGGCACGACACCTCCGCCTCCGCCTCCGTGGCGGAATCTTGGCCAGGCTACCCGGTCGCTACCCTGTGGCGATGGAGCCGTCGCCCCTCGCGCTGGTCGAGTTTCCCGCCGACGACGTCGAACGGGCGCTCGGGTTCTGGGGTGGTCTGCTCGGAGCGGCTCTCGCCCCGCGCGATGCCGGCGAGGGGGAGGGGTGGCAGCTGCGTTCGGCCGGGCCCCCGATCGGGGTCCACGAGCGGGGGCGCGGGCCCGGGGACTCCTTCTCCCTGCCCTACTTCGCGGTCGCCGACCTCCCGCTGGCGCTCGAGCGGGTCCGCGAACTCGGCGGGAGCGTCGTCCATCCCGGCGACCGGTGGGCGGTGTGCCGGGATTCGGAGGGGACGCCGTTCGGACTGGCCGCCGGGGCCGCCGGTCCGGCGGACTGAGGCGGGAGCGGACGGGACTCAGGCGGCGGCGGGACCGGCCGGGATCTCGATCTCGCGCTTGAGGATCTTGCCCGTCGGCCCCTTGGGCAGGTCGTCGACGAACCAGACCCGCCGGGGGTACTTGTAGGCGGCGACCCGGTCCCGGACGAAGTCCCGGAGCTCGTCCTCGGTCGCCTGGGCCCCGTCCCGGAGGGCCACCGCGGCGCCGACCTCCTCGCCGAGCTCGTCGTGGGGGATGCCCACGACGGACGCCTCGCGGACGGAGGGGTGCTCGTAGAGGACCTCCTCGACCTCCCGGGGGTAGACGTTGTAGCCGCCCCGGATGATCATGTCCTTCTTGCGGTCGACGATGAAGAAGTAGCCGTCGTCGTCGACGATCGCCATGTCCCCGGTCCGAAACCAGCCCTCGGCGTCGATCGCCGCGGCGGTGTCCTGGGGCTTGCGCCAGTAGCCCTTCATCACGTTGTGCCCCCGGATCAGGATCTCCCCGACCTCGCCCGGGGGGAGGGTCTCGCCGGCCTCGCCCACCACCTTCATCTCCACGCCCTCGATCGGCGTGCCGATCGACCCGGCCTTGCGCTCCCGGTCGGGGTGGTTGAAGGAGGCGACCGGGGAGGTCTCCGACAGGCCGTAGCCCTCGAGGATCTTGCAGTCGAACGCCGCCTCGAAGGAGCGCATCAGCTCGACCGGGAGCGACGCCCCGCCCGAGGCGCAGACCCGGAGGGTCGAGGTGTCGAAGTCGTCGCGGTTGGGGAGGTTGAGCATCGCCGAGTACATCGTCGGGACGCCCTCGAACACGTTGACCCGGTCGCGCTGGATGACCTCGAGCGCCTTGGCCGGGTCGAACCGGGGGATCAGCGTCAGGCACCCGGCGGCGGCGATCGTCGCGTTCATGGCGCAGGTCTGGCCGAAGGAGTGGAACAGGGGGAGCGCCCCGAGCGTCACGGCCGCCCCGTCGATGGCGAACAGGCTGACCGCGATCTCGGCGTTCCGGGACAGGTTGGCGTGGGTCAGCTCGGCGCCCTTGGGCGTCCCCGTCGTGCCCGAGGTGTAGAGGATCACGGCGGTGTCCTCGGCGTCGACCTCGGCCACCTCGTCGTGGGGGTCGGCGGCGAACGCGAGCGCCTCGAAGTCCCCGGGCTTGACCAGGGTGCAGGCGGTCCCGGCCTTGGCCGCGCCGGCCTGCGCGTCGGCGGCGAAGCCGTGCCAGGCGAAGATCGCCTTGGCGCCCGAGTCCCCGAGATAGAAGGCGACCTCGCGCTCCTTGAGCAGGACGTTCATGGGCACGACGACGGCCCCCCGGCGCAGGACGCCGTAGTAGACGATCGGGAAGTACGGGACGTTCGGGAGCATCACGCCGACCCGGTCGCCCGGCCCGATCCCGGCGGCGGCGAGCAGTCCGGCGATCCGGGCGCTGGCGGCCTCGAACGCCGCGTAGGGGACGGCGACGTCGTCGAGGCGGAGCGCCACGCCCTCCCCGTTGCGCCGGGCCGCGGCGCTCAGCATGTTGGCGAGGTTGCTCATCGTCTGACCGGCCGCCAGCCTACACACTTCCGTAAGGCTCGCCCGCTAAGCTGATTGCACAAGCAACCAACCTTTAGGAGCGCGGATGAAAGCGACATGGAAGGGCGTGACCCTGGCCGAGAGCGAGGACACCGTCGTCGTCGAGGGCAACCACTACTTCCCGGCGGCCTCGGTGGCCAGCGAGTACTTCCAGGACTCGCCGACCCATTCGACCTGCCCGTGGAAGGGCGAGGCCAGCTACAAGACGGTGGCGGTCGACGGCGAGGTCAACGCCGATGCGGCGTGGTTCTACCCCGACCCCAAGGAGGCGGCCGCCGAGATCAAGGACCACTACGCGTTCTGGAAGGGCGTCGAGGTCACGGCGTAGGGGGGTTCGGCGGAGCCGGGCGGTCAGCCCGTCGAGTAGAGGTCGAGTACGCCGGTCGACCGGTGGTCGTTCGCGTTGCCCTCGGGCAGCGCGACCCGACCCCCGGCGACGATCGGGCTGTTCCAGTGCCCGGGACCGGCGTCGAGGCGGGCGAGGAGCCGCCCCGAGGAGGGCACGTACACGTCGAGTCGGCCGGCGTCGACGTCGAAGACCCAGAGGAGGCCCCCGGCGACGACCGGGCTCGACCCGTGGCCCGATGCGGTCCAGCGCAGGTGCAGGCGCCGGCCGCGCAGGACGTAGGCCGCCGTCCCGGCCCCGTTGGCCACGAAGACGGTGTCGTGGAGGACGGCCGGGGTGCTGAACAGCTGGGCCCTCCCCGGGCCGTCGATCTTCTGGAGCTCCCCCCCGGTGCGGAACGGCCGGGCGGACCGGCGTCCGTTCAGGCGGGCGAGGTCGAGGAGGCGCAGGGCCCCGTCCTTGCCCCCCATCACGGCGAGCCGACCCGGGAGGAGGGCGGGGGCACTCGACCCGAGGTCGGTGTCGGTGGCGTTGAGGCTGGCCTGGTCGGTCGGGGTGTAGGCCTGGAGCAGGTGGAGGTCGGCGGCCCGGAGCTCGAGCACGCTGTCGCCGAAATCGGTTCGCCCGTCGTAGGGGGCGTTGCCCGTCGCCACGAGGAGCCGCTTGCCGCCCGGCTCGACCACCGCCCCGGCCCGGGCCCAGATCGCCGAGTCGCTGGCCGGGCAGGTCGACGGGACGAGCAGGCCCCGACGGTCGGCGCAGAGGGTGTTGAAGGCGCGGGTCACCCGGCCGGTGGCCCGGGAGATCGCGACCACATGGCCCTGGTAGGGGGGCTCGTCGCCGACGTAGCCCCCGGTCGCGGCGAGCACCGACCCCCCGGCGACGTTGAGCGCGCTGGCCAGCTTCTCCCGGGTCGGCAGCCGGGTCACCCGGGCCGGCCAGCCGGCCTGCTCGCGCCCGTCGGCCAGGCTGAGTTTGTGGACGAGGCCGTCGGGCGAGGCGGCGTAGACCGACCCGCGGTCGGGATCGGCGACCGGCGTGGCGGTGGTGATCCGGTAGCTCCCCTCGTAGGCGCCGATCCCCGGCGGGGTGAACGCCCAGAGGATCCGTCCGGAGTCGGCGGCGACGGCGAGGGTCCGCCCGTAGGTCGTGGTCATGACGAAGACGTCCCGGGTCGCCCCGGCGACGTTCACGGCGTGGAGGTAGATCGGGGACGAGTCGACGGTCCCGGGGAGGGTGACCCGCCGGCGCTGGAGGCGGGCGAGGTCGCCGGCGGCGATCCCGGTGGCCGCGCCCGAGGCGTTGGTCCGCTGGGGGTTCAGCCCGAACTCGGGCCAGTCGACCCCGGCGACGGGCCCGGTGCGCAGGACCGGCGCCCCGCCGGCGCCGGGGGCGCTCGTCGGCGTGGGATCCGGGCCCGGACCGCCGCCGGGGGTGGTCGTGCTCCCGGCCCCGCAGGCGCCGAGCGCGAGGGCGGCGGCGGTCAGGGCGACGATCGGTCGGCGGGCCACGATCCCGAAGACTACGACGGGCCGAGCGCCCGCAAGATTTCTTTCGCCTGGGCCTTGAGCACCGGGTGGGGTTGGCTCGTCGACCCCGGCCTCCTAGAGTGCTCGGACGCATGCGACTGGCACGACCAGCGGCTGCCGCCGTGCTGGCTGCCCTGCTCCTCTGGATCGTCCCTCCGGGTCACCGGGCGGCGGCTCGGGCGGCGGCGGCGGGCCTCTCCAGTCAGCTCGCCGCCCGGCAGGCGCGCGCGGCCGCCCTCCGGGCGCGGATCGGCGACGAGAATCACCGGCTGGCCCTGGTGCAGGGGTCGATCGCGACGGTCGAGGCCCGGCTGAGCCAGGTCCAGGCGTCGTTGTCGGCCGCGGAGGGACGCCTGGCCGCGGTCCAGGCGGGACTGCGTCGGGAGCGGACGCACCTCGCGGCGCTCGAATTGCAGCTGGCCCGCGCGGACCGGGCGCTCTCGGCCAACCTCCGGTCGCAGTTCGAGTCGGATGCCCCCGACCTGGTGACGGTCATCCTTCGGGCCCACGGCTTTGCCGACCTCCTCGACCGGCTCGAGTTCGTGCGCGTGGCCAAGGAGCACGATCAGCGCGTGATCGAGGGTGACCGCCGGGCGCGGACGGTGGTGATCGCCGCCGCCGACCGCCTCGGGGCGCTCAACCAGCGTGAGCAGGCGCTGACCACGGCGATTCTCAGCCGGCGCAACGACGTCGACCGGATTCGCCTCGGCCTGGTCGACCGGATGATCGCGATCGAGAACTCGCGCTCGGCCAACGCCGCCGGACTCCGCCAGGCCGAGGCGGAGCGCGGCCGGCTGGTCTCCCAGATCGCCGGCATCCAGGCGGCGGCCCACCGCGGCGCGGCCGGCAGCGGCGGCGGTGGTGGTGGCGGCGGCGGCGGGGGGTCGGTCTCGGCCGGGAACGTGCTCCGCGGCGGCGGGATCGTCTTCCCGCTGCCGGGCGGCACGGCGTCGCCGCCGGGAACCTGGTCGGACGACCAGGGCGTCGACATCAGCGCGGCCGGACACACGCCGTTGCTGGCGATCGGCCCGGGCACGATCGTCCTCCACGGGATCGGCGGCTTCGGTCCCGACGCGCCGGTGCTCCACCTCGACGACGGACGCTACGTCTACTACGGGCATGCCGGGCCGGGGAACGCCGTGGCCATCGGAACCCACGTCGGGGCCGGTCAGGTCATCTCCGAGGTGGGCGCCGGGATCGTCGGCATCTCCTCCGGCCCTCACCTGGAGATCGGGTTCGCCGACGGGAACGGAACCCCGCTCGGGTCCGGGACGGCCGGGGCGATGCACACGCTGCTGCTGGGCGCCTACCGTTAGTCGAGCGGACCTCCGGGAGCCGGCGCCGCCGCCGGGTACGGCGTCCACTGGTCGGGGGGGAGCGCCCGGGCGCACGGCCAGAGCGCCGCCTCGGCGCGCTCGAGGAGCCCGGCCATGTCCTCGAAGGCGGCGCGGACGAGATCCGCGGCCAGGGCGTCGGGGCCGATCGCCAGCCCGGCGGCGACGTCGAGGAGCTGCTCCTGGGTCAGGGCGGGCGCCGTCCGGCCGGTCGCGGGGATCGCGGCCAGCGCCGCCGGGGCCCCGTCGACGCAGAAGGCGCCGAAGCGGGACACGTATCCGAAGACCTCGTCGACCCCGACGTGGTCCTCGTCCATGTCGAAGTGGGCCCGGTCGAGACGCGCGAGCTGGTAGCTGAGCTCGGACCACGTCAGCTGGGTGACCTGGGCCGGGGTGAGCCAGAGCACGGCGGCGCGCACGGCGGTCCCGGGGCTGGCGAACAATGCCGCGGGCATGGACCCGTAGCCGGTCGGCGAGGCGGCGACGCCGACGTCGAGGCCGTGGAGGTCGCCGGCCGAGACGAGCACCGCCCGGTCGGCCTCGGCCGGGAAGTGGGCGAACTTGATGGTCAGCGTGGTCGGCGCGGCGTTCGACCCGAAGGCCAGGAGCGGGTGGCGGCCGCGGGCGAAGTCCCGGACGGTGGACCGCCGCGTCCCGGGGGCGAGGTCGTCGAGCAGCCAGAGGTCGGCGCCGCGCAGGAGGTAGGACCGGGCCGGCCGGCTCCACGGGTAGCCGAGCGCCCGTTCGAGCAGCGCCGGGCCGAATTCCCGGCGGCCGAGGGCCGCGGCGAACGTCCGGTAGAAAGCGACGAACTCGTCGCGGTCGAACCCCAGGCGTGCGAGCAGCTCCGGCTCGAGGATCGGCGGCCACTCCCTCACGGCCCGGACCTTAGGGGAGGCGGTTCGACGCCGGACGTCCGGCCGGCCCGACCCCCGGATTCCGGCCCCGTGCGTTGCGCCGGCGGTGGGCGCGTCGCTAGTCTGGCCGGGGATGAGCGAGTTCGACGTCGTCGTGATCGGTGCCGGGCCCGCCGGGGAGGTCTGCGCCGGGCGCCTGAGCCAGGCCGGGCTGTCGGTGGCGATCGTCGAGCGCGATCTGGTCGGCGGTGAGTGCTCGTTCTACGCCTGCATGCCCTCCAAGGCGCTCCTGCGTCCGGCGGAGCTCCTCGCCGAGGTCGCCCGGGTCCCCGGGGCCAGCCAGACCGTCTGCCGGGAGCTCGACCCGGCCGACGTGCTCGCCCGGCGCGACGAGGTCGTCCACGGACTGAGCGACGACGCCCAGATCCCCTGGCTGGAGAGCCAGGGCATCACCCTCTACCGGGGTCGGGGGCGCCTGGACGGGGACCGGCGGGTCACCGTCGGCGAGGAGACCCTGACCGCCCGGCTGGCCGTCGTCGTCGCCACCGGCACCGGGGCGGCGGTCCCGCCGATCCCCGGGCTTCGCGAGCTCGAGACCTGGACCAACCGGGAGGCGACGACGGTCGGCAGCGTCCCGGCCAGCCTCCTGGTGATCGGGGGCGGCGTGGTCGGCGTCGAGCTCGCCCAGGCCTGGGCCAGCCTCGGGTCGCGCGTCGCCGTGATCGAGGCCCTCCCCCGGCTCCTGGCCCGAGAGGAGCCGTTCGCCGGCGAGCAGGTCGCCGACGCCCTCCGGGGGCGGGGGGTCGAGGTCCGGGTCGAGGCCAGGGCGACCGGGGCCGAGCGCACCCCCGGCGGGTTCCGCCTGACCCTCGAGGATGGGTCCGCGCTCGAGGCCGAGCAGGTGCTCGTGGCCGTCGGGCGCCGTCCGTTGACCGAGAACCTCGGCCTCGAGCCCTACGGGGTCGAGGCCGGCCGGTCGATCGGCGTCGACGACCAGATGCGCGTCTCCGGGCACCCTTGGCTCTACGCGATCGGAGACGTCAACGGCCGGTCGCTCCTGACCCACATGGGCAAGTACCAGGGCCGGATCGCCGCCGACGCGATCCTCGGGCGGGAGGTCCGGGCGACCGAGGACGGTCCGGGCGCCCCGCGGGTCGTGTTCACCGACCCCCACGTCGCCGCGGTCGGGCTGACCCTGGCCGCCGCGCTCGAGCGGGGCATCGAGGCCCGGGCGGTCGACCATCCCATGGCCGCGATCGCCGGCGCCAGCTTCTACGGTCGCAACGCTCCGGGGACGGCCCGGATCGTCGTCGACGAGGCCGAGCGGGTGCTCGTCGGGGCGACGTTCACCGGCGCCGGGGTGGCCGAGTTCCTCCACGCCGCCACCATCGCCGTCGTCGGCCGGGTCCCCCTCGACCGGCTCTGGCACGCCGTCCCGTCGTTCCCCACCCGCAGCGAGGTCTGGCTGCGCCTGCTTGAGAAGTACGGGCTCTGACCCGGGCGGGGCGCCCCGGGCGCCCGGGCGGTCAGCCGGCCTTGACCGGCTCGTTCACCCGCGCCGCGTGCCGGCGCATGAGCTCGGCCTGGGCGTCGTGGCCGTCGTC
>JAXDHK010000068.1:0-8323 GCA_034664545.1 Solirubrobacteraceae bacterium | reverse complement strand
GCGACGACGTCGATCAGGCCGGGGGCCGCCGAGCGCCGGGGCCGGGGGGCCGGGCCGTGGACGGCGAGGTGCTCGGCCAGGCTCATCTGCCCGTGGGGCGGGCTTCCGAGCAGCAGCCGCGGGAGGGTCGCCTCCGCCGGGGGGGTCACGCGCCCGCTCCGGCCGGGCTGGCGGTCGCGCTCCCGGTGACCGCCGTCCCGGTGATCGCCAGGCGGGCCGCCAGGCGGATCCGCCGGCCGCTGCCGGTGAGCGCGGCGGTCAGCCGACCCCCGGCGAGGGCCACGATCGGGCCGGTGTACACGCCTTCGTGTCCGGTCGTGCCCAGGCGGACGAGTCCCGAGGTCATCGCCACGCCGCCGCCCGGCGACGGCTGGCCGACGATCCGGACGCTCACCACCCGCCCGGCCCCGCCCCGGAGGCGGAGGTCGAGGACGACGCCCCCGGATCCGGGGGTCTGGTTGATCGTCCCGGTCAGGCTGGTCGTGAACGGGATCGCCAGTCCCGCCGTCCTCCGGGCGGACGCCGGTCCGGCGGCCGGGGAGGGCGGGGCGACGCGGGCGGCGAGCAGCGAGGTCGGCGTCCCGGCCCGGCGCGCCCAGTCCGAGCCGAGCGGTCCGGCGAGGAGCCAGAGCGCCAGGGCGACGGGTGCGGTGAGCGCGACGAGCCCGGCGGCGATCCGCCGGTCGCGGTGCCCGGGCCAGCCGGCGGCCACCCGGCTGAGCACGGCGGCGACGACGGCCGCGACGCACCCGGCGCTCAGGACGAGCATCCACCCGGACTTCCCGTCGGTCCCGGTGCCGAAGCCGTGGACGAGGGCGATCGGCCAGGAGGCGTAGGCCAGCCAGTGGACGGCCCGCCAGGTCCGGTAGCCGACCCGCCGGCGCAGGAGGCTGGTCACGGCGATCGCCACGAGCAGCTCGAACCCGAGCGTCCCGAGGCCGAGCCAGACCGGCCGGTAGGTCGAGGTGAACGGGACGAGGGCCCCGACCAGGCCGATGTGGGCGAACGAGTCGAGGACCGAGCCGAGGATGTGGATGACGAGGACCACGATCACCAGCAGCGACACCGTCCGGTGGAGGCCGTCGACGAGGAAGCGGGGCGCGCCGCCGGTCCGGGTCCGCCGGACGTTGAGGATCCCTAGGATCACGCTCGCGCTGAGCAGGAGGAGCGCGACGACGCCCGAGCCTCGGGCCAGGTACCAGAGCGCGCTCGGACCGGTTGTCGCCGCGGCGATCACGCCCGGGGGTCCCCGGTGGGCCACCCGCAGACGGTGACGACCCGGCCGTCGCTCGCGACCAGGCGGGCCGGGAGGCCGGCGGCGATCAGCCAGGCGGGGGCCGACGCGCCCCGGACGATCGCCGCCGTGCTCGCCGTGTTGGCGTCCACGCAGGTGTCGGCGGCCACGGTCACCGTCCGCCAGACCTCGCACGCCGGTCGATCGGTTCTGGGGTCGAAGATGTGGTGGAGCTCGCGGGATCCGCGGCGCCAGCGCCGGACCCGGGTGCTCGAGGTGGCCAGGCCGCCCGCCCGGACCGCGACCGTCGGGTCGCCCGGGCGCGGGTCCCCCCGGTGGTCCTCGGCGACCCGGACGGTCCAGCCCCGGTCGGGCACCTCGTCGGCCACGGCGATGTCGCCCCCGAGATTGACGAGAACCCCGCACCCGGCCCCGACCGCTCGCCGGACGGCACCCGCGGCACGGTCGGCGGCCAGAGCCTTGGCCGTGGCGCCCAGGTCGAGGGTCGCCCCGGGCGGGATCCTGACCGTCCGCGAGTCGGCGTCGAGGACGACGTCGCGCCAGGTCGGCCGGGGCCGGATCCGGATGCGCGCCGGCCGCTCGGGTCCGGCGCTCGGTCGGGCGCGGACGAGATCGAGGTCCCGGTCGTAGCCCGCGGTGACGAGGGCGGCGCCCACCGTCGGGTCGACGTCCCCGTCGGTGAGGCGGGCCGCCCTGAGGGCCGCCGCGAGCAGGGCGAAGAGGACCGGGGAGGCCGGGGTCGGCTCACCGGCCTCGCGGTTGACGCGGGCGAGCTCCGAATCCACGCGGAACCGGCTGGCCGCCCGATCGATCGAGTCGAGCTCGTCGTCGACGATCCGCCGGGCCAGACCCATCGATCCGGGGTTCGAGGTCAGGAGCGTGGCGGTGGTTCCCCAGATCGGCCACCGGTCGGCGGCGACCGGCAAGTCAGGAGCCTCCGGAGGTCGTCTGGGCCGGGGCCTCGGTCGGTGCCGGAGCCTGGGCGGGCGGGGCGAGGCTCTGGGGAGGCGTCGCCGGGGCGGTGTCCGCGGGCGTCGGGGCGGGCGTCGGGATGGGCGTGGGCGCTGGGGTGGGCGTCGGCGTGGGGTTGGGCGCGGGGCTGGGGGCGGGTGTGGGCGTGGGGGCGGCGGCGGCCGCGCTCGGCGACGTCGCGGCCGGGGCGACGCTCGTCGGCGGGTGGCGGTGGCGGTGGCGATGCCGGGCGGGGCGGGCCGGCGCCTTGGTCGCCGCCGGTGCGACGGTGGAGGCCGTTCGGGTCACGCTCCGGCCGGGGAGGGCGTGGGCGGCGACTTCGGAGAACACGCCGATCAGGAGGACGGTGCCGCCGACCACGCCGCGGTTCAGCCGCCGGAGGCGGACGACCCAGAGATCGCGGGCCGTCGAGCGCGGGCCGGGTACGGTCGCCTCGGCCGGCGGGGGGGTGGTGGGCCGAAGCGGCATACGACGATGGTTCTGCGGAAACCACAAGATTTCCTAAGGGATCGATTAGAGATCGCACAGGAGGAGCCGGTCCGGGCGCGGTTCGACCGGACGACCCGTCTAGCATCGGGCGGGTGCGGATTCTCGTCATCGAGGATGAGGCCGCGATCGCCGACTTCATCGAGCGCGGCCTTCGGGCCGAGGGCTACGAGGTCGAGTCGGTGGGCGACGGGGACGCCGGGCTCGACCGGGCCGTGACCCGGGACGTCGACCTGGTCGTGCTCGACCGGATGCTCCCCCGGCGCGACGGCCTCGACGTGCTGGTGAGGATCCGCGCGGTCAAGCCGACCCTCCCGGTGATCATGCTGACCGCTCGGACCGGGGTCGCCGACCGGGTCGACGGCCTGGACGCCGGGGCGACCGACTACCTGGTGAAGCCGTTCGCCTTCGACGAGCTGGCGGCCCGGGTCCGGGCCCACCTGCGGACCCGCAGCGAGGTGGGGGAGGGGCCGCGGCTGACGGGCGGGGGACTCGCCGTGGATCTGCTCAGCCGGGAGGTGCGGGCGGAGGGGGGAGCCGAGGTTCGCCTGTCGAGCACCGAGTACGACCTGCTCGTCTTCCTCATGCGCCACCCCGGGGTCGTCGTCTCGCGGGAGCGGATCCTCGAGGAGGTCTGGGGCTACGGCCACGACCCGGGGACCAACGTGGTCGACGTCTACATCAGCTACCTGCGCCGGAAGCTCACCCGGGCGGGGGGGCCGCCGCCGATCCTGACGGTCCGCGGGGTCGGATACCGGTTCGTCGCCGATGAATGAGGCGCCGCGCCGCTCGCTGCGCGGGCGGCTGACCCTGGCCGTCGCGGTGCTTCTCGTCGGGGCCTTCGGGGTCACCTTCGTCGCCGTCTATCGGGGGACGGGCTCACAGCTCCAGGCCCAGATCGATCATGAGCTGCGGGTCGACGCGACGGGGTTCGCCCGGCAGGTCGCCCCCCCGGCGGTCGCGCCGGTCCCGGCGAGGCTGGCCGCCGCCGCCCGCCGCTACCTGTCGGTCCAGCCCTTCCGGGTCACCTCGCGCCTCCTGATCGACCAGGTTCCGGGTCAGCCGCCGGCGACCAACGAGCCGGAGCTGCTCGGGCTGAGTCGCCCGGATGGCGACGAGCCGCCGCCGGCCCAGGGGGAGGAGGACGCCCTGACCCGCGGCCTCCTGAGCGCCGACCCGGGCTATTCGACCGTCGAGGCCCCGGACGTCGGTCGGCTGCGCCTGCTCGTGGTCCCGGTGCTCTGGGAGGGCCGGACGATCGGACGGATCTCGGTCGGCGAGCCGCTCGAGACGGTCCGGCGGGCCCAGGAGGGGGTGCGCCACACCTTCCTTCTGGCCGGGGGGCTCACCCTGGCGGCGGCGCTGCTGGCCAGCTACCTGCTCGCGTCCGGGTTCTCGGCCCCGCTGCGCCGGATGGCGGCGATCGCCCGGCGGGTCGACGAGGGGGACCTGTCACCGCGGATCGGCGGGCGGGGGCGCCGGGACGAGGTGCGGGTGCTGGCCGATGCCTTCGACCACATGCTCGACCGCCTCGAGGACGCGTTCGACCGCCAGCGGGCGTTCGTCGCCGACGCCTCCCACGAGCTGCGGACCCCACTCGCCGGCATTCGCGGGCAGCTCGAGGTCCTGGCGCGCCAGGGGTCGCCGACGCCCGAGGAGGTGCGCCGGGTCGAGCGCCTCGTGACCGGGGAGACCGAGCGGATGGCACGCATCGTCGACGACCTCCTGACGCTCGCCCAGAGCGACGAGCCCCACTACCTCGCCCACGAGCCGATCGACCTGCGGCCGTTCGTGGCCGACCTCTTCGAGCTGACCTCGGCGACGGCCCGGCGCCGGTTCGAGCTCGGGGACGTGCCGGCCGGGACGCTCGAGGCGGACCGGACCCGCCTGGCCCAGGCGGTGGGCAACCTCCTCGAGAACGCGATCGGGCACACCAAGGAGGGAGGGCGGGTCCGGCTGTCGGTCGAGCGAGGCGACGGGGACCGGGTCAGCTTCGCCGTCGAGGACGACGGGCCGGGGATCCCGGCCGAGCAGCGCGAGCGGATCTTCGACCGCTTCCATCGGACCGACGTGTCCCGGGCCCGCTCGAGCGGAGGGACCGGGCTCGGGCTGGCGATCGTCCGGGCGATCGTCGTCGCCCACGGGGGAGAGGTCCGGGCGGGCTCGGCCACGGGCGGGGGAGCGAGGGTCGAGTTCGAGCTCCCGGGCTTCCGGGTCCAAGCGCCCGAGGGTCAGCCGGAGACCGGGAGCGTGCCGGCTCCGTGAGTCAGTGGTGGAACGCCGCGCGGTGGGGTTTGGCGCGTTGGGGGCCGAGCCCGTCGACCGCCTCGCGGATGTGCTCGACCAGGCGCCCGGCCAGGTCCCGGCCGAAGCCGTTGCGGACGACCACCCGGAGCACGGCCATGTCCTCGAGGTCGGGGGGGAAGCGGTAGGCCGGGACCTGCCAGCCGTGGACCCGGAGGCGGTCGGACACGTCGTAGACGGTGTAGTCGGCCCCGTCGCGGAGCTTGAAGGCGAAGGCGGGGATGCCGGTCCCGTCCGAGACGAGCTCGAACTCGTCCATCGCGGCGATCCGGGCCGCCGTCCACCGGGCGGTCGAGCGGCAGTCGGCGAGGACCGACGTGTAGCCGGAGCGCCCGAGGTGGAGGAAGTTGAAGTACTGGGCGACGACCTCGGACCCGGGTCGGGAGAAGTTGAGGGTGAAGGTGGGCATCTGGCCGCCGAGGTAGTCGACGTGGAAGACGAGCTCGTCGGGCACCTTCGCCTGATCGCGCCAGACCAGCCAGCCGACGCCGGGGTAGACGAGGCCGTACTTGTGCCCCGAGGCGTTGATCGAGTCGACGCGCCCGACCCGGAAGTCCCACTCGAGCTCGGGGTCGAGGAAGGGGGCGACGAAGCCGCCGGAGGCGGCGTCGACGTGGAGCGGGATGTCCCAGCCCCGGTCGGCCTCGAGCCGGTCGAGGGCGGCGGCGATCTCGGCGACCGGCTCGTAGACGCCGTCGAAGGTCGAGCCGAGGACGGCCACCACGCCGATCGTGTTCTCGTCGCAGAGGGCGGCCGCGGCGTCGGCGGTCAGGCACGTCCGGCCGGGGCCGAGCTTGGCCTTGCGGGGCTCGACCTCCCAGTAGCGGCAGAACTTCTCCCAGCAGACCTGGACGTTCTCGCCCATCACGAGGTTCGGGCGCGCCCCGGCCGGCGGGTTGCGCTTCCTCCACCGGAACTTGAAGGCCAGGCCGGCGAGCATGCACGCCTCGCTCGAGCCGATCGTCGAGCAGCCGATCGCCTGGGTCTGCTCCGGTGCGCTCCAGAGGTCGGCGATCATGTTCACGCACCGGGCCTCGAGCTCGGCGGTGACCGGGTACTCGTCCTTGTCGATCAGGTTCTTGTCCGCCGTCTCGGCCATCAGGCGGCAGGCCTCGGGCTCCATCCATGTCGTGACGAAGGTCGCCAGGTTGAGCCGGGCGTTCCCGTCGAGCATGAGCTCGTCGGTGATCAGCTGGTAGGCCGTCCGGGCCGGCATCGGGCCGTCGGGGAGGCGGAACCGGGGCGGGTCGACGAGCGCCGGGTCGAGCGCGATCTGGGGCCGGAGGATCAGGCGCTCGTCGGAGCGCCCGGACGGGGCCTGGCGGTGGAGCGTCATGACGTCCTTTCGGGGGTGGCGGGTGCCTACCCCCGCCGATTATCCAAGTACCGGCTCTCTCGGCCCGCCTCGCCCGCTGCCTGGCGTCCGCAGGTCGGTCGCGGCCCGGGTCGCCCGAGGGCGGACCCCACGCGACCGATGACTCTCCCGGGACCGCGGGGTCTGAGGGGCAACCGACAAGGGAGGGGATCGAGATGGGAAGGATCGTGATAACCGAGTTCGTCAGCCTCGACGGGGTCATGGAGGCTCCGGGCGGGGGCGAGGACTTCGAGCACGGAGGCTGGACGTTCGAGATCGACCGCGGGGCCGAGGGCGACAAGTTCAAGCTCGACGAGGCGTTCGCCTCCGAAGCGCTGCTGCTCGGCCGGGTGACCTACGAGGGGTTCGCGGCGGCGTGGCCGACGATGGAGGGCGACTTCGCCGACAAGTTCAACCGCATGCCGAAGTACGTGGTCTCCTCGACGCTCGAGGATCCGAGCTGGGCCAACACGACCGTCCTCCGGGGGGAGGTGGCCGAGGAGGTCGGGAAGCTTCGCCGGGAGCTCGAAGGGGAGATCGTCGTCCACGGGAGCGCCCGGCTCGCCCAGGCGCTGGTCGAGCACGACCTCGTCGACGAGCTCAGGCTGATGGTCTTCCCGGTCGTGCTCGGGAGCGGGAAGCGGCTGTTCGGTCGGGTGAGCGCCAAGAAGCCCCTCCGGCTGACCGACTCGAGGACGGTCGGCGACGGCGTCAGCATCCTGACCTACGAGCCGGTACCGGCTGCAGGGTAGGTGCGGCCCCGAGGTCGGACGGCGAGGTAGGACCAAAGTCCCATGGCGGTTAAGACCGGCCAGGCGGCACCCTCCTGGCATGAAAAGCACACGTCTCGCGGCCACGCTCGCCGCTTCAGCAGTCCTCTTGGCAACCGGCGCATCTGAAGCCCTCGCCTCCCATGGCGGGGGAGGAGGAACGACGATTCCGCCGCCGCCGCCGCCGGCCGGGGCGCCGGCGGTGTCGCTGAGCCCGTCGACCGTGACCTACGGAGCCCAGGACGTGGGGACGTCGAGCGCGCCGCAGACGGTGACGCTCACCAACACCGGGACGGCTTCGCTGTTCATCAACGGGATGTCGCAGCGGGGCCTGGATCCGCTCGACTTCGCCGAGACCGACGATCAGTGCGTCGGCCTGTCGATTCCCGCCGGGGGCTCGTGCACGCTGACGGTCATCTTCAAGCCGACGGCGACCGGGACGCGGACGGCGACGATCTCGGTCACCGACACGGCGGCGACCAGTCCGCAGGTCATCACGTTCAACGGGACCGGGACCTCGACCGCCGGCCCGACGCCGCTGTCGGTCGACACGGGAGGGATGACCTGCACCGCCGGCGTCTGCGACCTCGGATCCAACTCGCTGGTCACCGACTTCTTCTTCGCCAGCTTCGGTGCGGTGGGCGACACGGCGCCGCCGTTCACGTGGTCGCTCGCCGGGGGCGCGCTCCCACCGGGCGTGACCCTCTTCCCCGATGGGTCGATCTACGGGACCCCGACGGCGACCGGAACCTACGCGTTCACCCTGAGGGTCACCGATCCGAACGCCAAGACCGCGACGCAGGCGTTCCAGGTGACGATCTCCCCGCTCCCGGCGCCGGGCGATCCGGGCTGCCAGCACGCTCCGAGCTCGTCGAACGCGGCCCTGTCCGGTCCGGCGATCGCCGGCACGACACCGAGCGGCCAGGCCCTCGGCGACCAGTCGAAGCTGACGGCGTGCGGCGGCTTCGTGACGATCAACGTCAGCGTCAAGAACGTCAACCTCCCGAACGGGACGGTGCTGTGGGTGACGATGGGCGGGCCGATCGGGACGCTCACGATCAACAACGGGGGCGGGACGATGAGGCCCTTCATCCTGAACAGCGACCTGCGCAAGAAGGCCGTCGCGATCTACCGTCAGCCGCCGCAGCTGGCCTTCGGCCAGGCGGCCGTCCTCTCGGGTCC
>JAXDHK010000067.1:0-3466 GCA_034664545.1 Solirubrobacteraceae bacterium | reverse complement strand
CGCTCCTCCCCGTCGAGGAGGTACTCGGCGTCGCCGACCCGGGCGAAGCCGAGGGTCTCGGTGAGGAGTGTGTCGTCGTCGGCGGGAAGGGCATAGGCCCGGGCCCCCTCGACGCCGGTGACGGCGTGCTCGGCCGGGACGTCGGGATGGAGGGCCCAGAGCGGGGGGTTGCCCTCGCCGGCGACGACGAGCTCGAGCCGCAGGCCGTCCGGGTCGGCGAAGGCGAGGCGGCCGCCGTCGGGCGCGCGCGACGCCGGATGGCCGGCCCGGCCCAGCCGCTCCTCCCAGAAGTCGAGCCCCGACGGGGTGGGGACGCCGAGCTCGAGCGTGTGGATCGTGCCCGCCCCGGCCCGGCCGGGCGCCGCCCCGCGGAACTCGAACCAGGTGAGGATCGACCCGGGCGAGCCGTGCTCGTCGCCGAAGTAGAGGTGGTAGGCGTCGGGCTGGTCGAAGTTCACCGTCTTCTTGACCAGGCGCAGGCCGAGCACGTCGGCGTAGAAGTCAACCGTACCCTGGGCGTCTCCGGTGATCATCGTGACGTGGTGCAGCCCCTCGAGCCTCATGGTTCCTCCGGTCGAAAGTAGTTGTAGACGCAACCATATCACAGGCCAAGAAGGGTTCGGGCCTGAGCGGGCGTGGCCACCGGGCGCTCGAGCTCCCCGGCGATCCGGACCATCCGGGCGACGAGCCCGGCGTTGGTCGCCCGCTCGCCCCGGCGCAGCCAGAGGTTGTCCTCGAGCCCGGTCCGGACGTGCCCCCCGGCGAGCACGCAGTAGGCCCCGAGCGGGAGTTGGGCCTGGCCGAGCGCGCAGACCGACCAGAGCGTGCCGGCCGGCAACTGGCGGCGAAGGTGCTCAATCATCTCCACCGTGGCCGGGACGCCGGTGCCTGGTACGCCGAGGACGAACTGGACGACGAGCGGATCCGCGAGCAGACCCTCGTCGCGGAGCTGGAGCGCCAGCCCGACGTGGCCGGTGTCGAAGCACTCGAGCTCGGGGCGGACGCCGTGGCGGGCGAACGCGGCGGCCATCCGACGCAGGAAGGGCAGGTCGCCTTCGAAGATGCGCTCGCCGAAGTTGATCGTCCCGCAGTCGAGGCTGGCCATCTCGGGGGCGAGGGACAGCGGACCGAGGCGCTCGTCGCGGACCGCCCGGCCGCCGGCCGTACCGCACGAGAGGTTGATGATCGCGTCGCAGCCCGCGGCGTGGAGCCCGTCGACCAGGTGGGCGAAGGCGGACGGGTCCGGGGTCGGGGTGCCGTCGTCGTCGCGGGCGTGGAGGTGGAGCACGGCGGCTCCGGCGCGCCAGGCGGCCAATCCTTCGGCGATGATCGCCGCCGGGGTGACCGGGAGGTTCGGCCGCCCGGCGGGGTCGGGATCGGCTGACCCGGTGACCGCGCATTGGATGATCAGGGGCGTCGGCATGATCGTCGGGAGCGGGCGGGTGGGCCGGAGCCCGGCCGGCCGCCGCTGCCACGTTATGCCTTCTGCGCAACATCCGCAGCGGTTAGCGTGTCTAACAGGGGGTGCCGCCACGCCGCCGGTGTGACCGCGGCCACGCCTCCGCCCCCGTGCGCCGACTCGGACCCCCAACCCTCCTCCTCGCCTGCCTGGCCGCCCTGATCGCGCCCGGGGCCGCCCAGGCGGCGCGCGACCAGACGGTCCTCTTCGAGGCGCCCCGCGACCTGCTCGACGCCCAGAGCCGACCTGGGGCGCTGCGCCAGCTCGACCAGCTGGGCGTCCGGGCCCTCCGGGTCGTCCTGCTCTGGAACAACGTCGCTCCGAGTCCGGACGCCGCCACCCGGCCCGGGTTCGACGCGACCGATCCGTCGGCCTATCACTGGGGCCAGTACGACGACGTGCTCGCGGCGGCCAGGGAGCGCGGCTGGCAGGTGCTCCTGACCGTCTCGGGCCCGGTGCCCCGGTGGGCGACGGCCGGGGGCGTCGACCATGTCACCCGGCCCGACGCCCAGGAGTTCCAGGCGTTCATGACCGCCGTCGGGCGCCGGTACGGCCAGCAGATCAAGCTGTTCTCGATCTGGAACGAGCCGAACGAGCCGATCTTCCTGGGCCCCCAGTTCCAGAACGGGGCCCCGGCCTCCCCGCGGATCTACCGCGGCCTCTTCCAGGCCGGGGTGGCCGGCCTGCGGGCGTCGGGCAACTTCAGCGGGACGAGGGTCCTGATGGGCGAGACGGCCCCCCGGGGGACCGGGCACGTCGTCGCACCGCTGACCTTCCTGCGCGGGGCGCTCTGCCTCGACTCCCACTACCGCCGGGCGAGCTCGTGCTCGGCGCTCCCGGCCGACGGGTATGCCCACCACGCCTACACCACGGCCGCCGGGCCGGGGTTCAAGCCGCCGGGGGCCAACGACGTGACGATCGGCGTGCTTCCCCGGCTGACCACGGCGCTCGACCGGGCGGCTGCGGCCGGGGCGATCCGGGCGGGCCTGCCCATCTACCTGACCGAGTTCGGCATCCAGAGCAAGCCCGATCCCTTCGTCGGGGTTCCCCTGGCCCAGCAGGCCGAGTTCCAGGCGCTTTCGGAGCGGATCGCCTACAACACCCCCCGGGTCCGCTTCTTCAGCCAGTACCTCCTCCGCGACGACGTTCCCCGGCCGGGGAGCAGCCTCCAGCGCTACAGCGGCTTCGAGTCGGGCCTCGAGTTCGCCGACGGTGGGCGCAAGCCGTCCTACAGCGCCTGGCCGGTGCCGGTCGCCGTGACCCGGTCCGGGGGCCGCGTGTCCCTGTGGGGGCTGGCCCGGCCGGCCCGAGCGGCCACCAACGTCGAGGTCCAGGTCGCCGACGGGAAGGGCGGCTTCCGCCACCTCCTGAGCGCCCACACCAACTCGCTGGGGTACTGGACGGCCCACTCGACCTACCGGCACGGGCGGCGCTGGCGCGTGCGCTGGACCTCCCCGGACGGGGTCGCCTACGTCGGGCCGCCGATTCGGGCCTACGACTCGGCGGGTCGGCTCGCGGCCTAGCCGTCGGCCCCGGGCCCGGCCACCCCTGAACATCCGGTGAACCCGTGCCCCGAGCCGGGACAGCGGGGGGCGCGGGTGGGACAATCGGTGGCGTGTCGACCCATGCCGCCCCCCAGCCCGCCGCTCCGCCGGACGGGCACGTGCGGGGATCGGTCCTGGTCGTCGACGACGAGCCGACGATCGCCGAGGTCGTCTCCCGGTACCTGGTGCGCGCCGGGTACGAGACCCGGATCGCCCGGGACGGGTTCGAGGCGATCGAGCAGGTCGCGGCCCGCCGGCCGGACCTCGTCGTGCTCGACCTGATGCTCCCGGGGATCGACGGCCTCGAGGTGATGCGCCGGATCCGCGACCACGACCGGTCGCGGGTGGCGGTGATCCTCCTCACGGCCAAGGGCGTCGAGTCCGACCGGGTGATCGGCCTGCGCCTGGGCGCCGACGACTACGTGGTCAAGCCGTTCTCGCCGCTCGAGCTGGTCGCCCGGGT
>JAXDHK010000066.1:0-4353 GCA_034664545.1 Solirubrobacteraceae bacterium | reverse complement strand
CACCCCGAGGCGGCCGATCGCCGCCGCCGCGGCCCGGCCTCGGCGGCGCTCGAGGCGGGCTCCCGCTCCGGGGGGCGTCGGGCGTTCAGGTTCGTCTCGACTGGGCATCGCGTCGTCTCCTCGGTCGGGGTCGGCCTGGGGAGGCCCGCGCTCACCGGCGCTCGTCGCGCGCTCCGGCGCCGCGCTCGCCGGCCGTCCCGGCCGCTCGTCCCCCGCCTCGCACCACCCCCCCGGGCGGCCGCGACTGCGCCTGCTGTCGGGCGATCTATAGCAACGGGTCCGGCCGGACCCGCTCGCTGCAAGGCTTCGTGCGGGCGCCCGAACGGTCAGAATGCCGGCCGATGACCGCCCCCGCCGCCCCCCGACTCTACGTCATCCGCCACGGACAGACCGAGCGCTCGGCCGGCCACGTCTACTCCGGGCAGGCCGACGTCCCCCTGACGGCGCTCGGCCGCGACCAGGCCCGGGAGGCCGGGGCCCGGCTGGCCGGAGCCGAGATCGACGCGATCATCTCGAGCCCGCTCTCCCGGGCCCGGGACACCGGGGCGGCGATCGTCGCAGCCACCGGGGTGCCGATGCGGGTCGACGACCGCCTGATCGAGGTCGACTACGGTCCGTTCGAGGGGCTCGACCGGGACGCCGCCCGCCGGCGCTTCGGCCGGGCGTTCACGGCCTGGCGCGAGGATCCCTTCGGGTCGCCGGTCCCCGGCATGGAGCCGCTCGACGACGCCCTCACCCGGGCCCGGCTGGCCGCCGCCGACGCCCTCGCCTCCAGCCGCCGGCCGGTTCTCGTCGGCCACCAGGGCATCCTCCGGCTCGTCCTCGTCGCCCTCGGTCAGATCCCCCGGGAGGACTACTTCTCGACCCGCCTGACCGAGGCCGACCCCATCCCCATCGCCGCCCCCCGACTCACTCCCCCCGCCGACCCGGGCTGACCCGGCGTCACGGCCGGATATGGCGGACCGGAAGGCCGTGCTCGGCCTCCAGGCGCTCGGCGATCAGCGATCGATGGCAGGCCTCGGGGTCGCGCTCGACGCAGAGGAGGGCGCCTGCTCCGGCCGGCGGGAGCTCGGCCACCAGCGTCTCGAGCTCCGCCGGGTCGAGGATCTCGGCGACGTAGCGCTCCCGGTAGGCCGCCGCCAGCTCGACCCGGGAGCGCTTGCCGACGCCCTGGCGGGCGTCCTCCCGGTACTGGAGCTCGCGCAGCTCGGTGGTCGGGGCGAGATCCCGCCGGTGGCGGTAGGCGACCCCGACCTCGGCGAGGGCCGCGATCAGGCGCCGGGCATTGGCCCAGGCGTACTGGCTCCCCCGGACGCCCCGGCGCTGGCGGACGTCGATCACCAGGCGGACGTCCTCTTCGCGCAGGGCCTCGAGGAACGACTCGGCCGAGAATCCGTACACGCCGATCGTCGCGAGCTCAGGCACGGGCCGCGCTCACAGGAGGGCGCCGTTGGGCACGTAGGGCACCAGCGGCCCGACGCCGTCGTCGGTCCAGATCGGCCCCCAGGGGATGATGTCGAGGCCGGCGGCGAACAGGACCGGGTAGGCCCACCGCTGGCCCTCGGTCAGCCACGCGACCTCGAACTCCCCGCCCCCCGACCGGGCCAGCACCCCGGCGAGGAGCTCCGCCGCCGTGGCCTCGTCCCCGGCGCACAGCGTGGTCAGGCGCTCTGGCTGGCCGATCGCGTAGCCCCGGCCCCGGTCGTCGTCGACCACCCAGAGGCGCCCCCCGGTCCGCACCAGGAAGTCGAGATCCGTCCCCCGGGCGAAGCCCCGGACCTCCCGGTCGACCTCGTCGCACAGCTCGCCGTCCCCCGGTCCGCCCTCCCGGAGCCGGCGGGCCGACGGCAGGCCCCGGCGCCCGACGACCCCCCGGGCCGCCACGGTCGGCCGCGGGACGAACCCGGCCCGGGCGTAGAGGTGCTGGGCCCGAGGGTCGTGGGAGGCCAGCACCATCCGGGCGTCGTCCGGCTCGGCGTAGGTCAGCGAGCGCTCGAGCAGCCGCCCGCCGATCCCGCGCTCCTGGGCCCCCGGGTCGACGGCCAGCAGCGACAGCCCCCACAGGCCCTCCCGCCGCGTGGCGATGGCCACCCCGTCCACCCGGCCCCGAAAGCCGACGGCCACGAAGGCGCCGTCCGGATCGGTCCGCAGCGCATGCTCGACCCGGCCCCGGAAGAACGGCGATCCCCGGGCCCCCTCGAGCTCGAACGCCGAGGCGTGGATCTGGTCGACGCGGTCGTAATCCTCGGGCTCCATCGGGCGGATGCCGGCCATCCCGCCACCGTATTCGATCGATCAGGCGACGCCCCCGTCGTTGCGGCAGGCGTGCGTGTCGCCCCCATCCATCGTCCACAGCCCGTCCGAGCACTGGACGGCGAACCCGGTTCCCCGGCTGAACCCGGGCGCGCAAAGATGGGTCGAGCAGAAGCTGCGCGGCGGGTTGTAGGGGTCGCGCGGGGGGATGTCGTTCGGGTCCCGGGGACCCGGCGGCGCCGCGTCGATCGGGGCCGTCGTCGTGGTCGGAGTCGTGTCGGTCGCCGTCAGGTCGGTCGACGTCGTGTCGACCGGTGTCGTGTCGGTCGCGGTCGCGGTCGTGTCGATCGTCGTCGTGTCCGTCGGTGTCGTGTCGGCCCGGGTCGACGTCGTGTTCGTCAACGCCGGGCTCGTCGCCGGCACCGGGCGGGCGACGCGGATCGTCCGCGTGCTGACCACCGTCCTGACCGGCCCGAGTCCCGAGGACGACCGGGCGCCTGAGCCGATGGCGATCCCGATGACCGCGCCGAGGATGCCGCCGAGCGCGATTCCGATGAACAGGAGGGTCACGGGGTTGCGCGGCTGCGGCACCCGCTCAGGCTAGCGGCCGGGCTCGGGTCGCGCGCGGGAAGTGGGTCGAGGCGGGTGGAGGCGGGTGGGACGCGGGTGGAGGCGGGCGGAGGCGGTGGAGGCGGGCCGAGGCCACCGGCGCGGCTGACGGTCGGGGGTCGGGCCCGGCGTATCATTCCCGGGGATCCGCCGACCCGAGTGAATATGTCCAGACGCCAACTTCGTCCGCTCTTCGATCGTGTCGTGATCAAGGAGCTCGAGCCCGACCGGTTCCGTCGCTCCGGCCTCGTCGTCCCCGCCGGGTCCCACGAGCCCCCGCCCCAGCACGGGATCGTCCTGGCCATCGGCCCGGGCATCGACTGGTGGGCGTCGGCCGGCCTCGAGATGCCGGTCCGCCCGGGCGATCACGTCGTCTTCCCGGCCTCGGCCGGAGCCTGGGTCGAGGTCGACGAGGAGCGGCTCCTCGTCTGCGGGGTCTCCGAGCTTCTCGGTGTGCTCGAGCAGTCCCGCGACTGCCCCGACTGCGCCGGGAGCGAGCTCGCCGCCGGGGAGACGTGCCCGGTCTGCGGGCGCAGCGGCGCCCCGGCCTAGGGGCGGCGGGCTAGTCGGGACCCGGCGCGAGGAGCCGCTCGACCTCGTCGTCGCTCGTCGCCGAGAAGTCCGCATACCACGCCCCGACCGCGATGAACGGCTCCGGGGTGTGGACGACGACCATCTCGTCGACCAGCCCCGCCAGCCGCTCACAGGTCTCGGACGGGGCGACCGGGACCGCGGCGATGACCCGGCCGGCCCCCAGCTCGCGCAGGGCGGCGATCGCGGCCCGCATGGTCGCCCCGGTGGCCAGGCCGTCGTCGACGAGTACGACCGTCCGACCCGCGACCGCCGGTCCCGGCCGGCTGCCGCGGTAGCGGCGCTCCCGCTCGGCGAGGATCTCCCCGGCCCGCGCCGCGAGCAGCTCGAGCTCCTCGGGGCCGATCTCCGCCGCCTTGATCACCCGGTCGTTGAGGACCCTGACCCCGCCCGACGCGAGAGCTCCGACCGCCAGCTCGACGCGCCCGGGAAGGCCGATCTTTCGGACCATGAAGACGTCGAGCGGAGCGCCGAGCGCCCGGGCCACCTCGGCCGCGACCGGAACCCCGCCCCGGGGCAGCCCGAGGACGAGCAGATCCGACCGACCGGCGTGGTGGCCGAGGAGCCGTGCCAGCTCGATCCCGGCCGTCACCCGGTCGGAGAACCGCGGGGAGGCGCCCACGGACCCCAACATATCCTCCGTCGTCGCGTCCGGCCACGCGGTCGCCCGACTCCGGCCGGCGTTCACCGAGCCCGGGCCAGGTAGGCCCGCCCGGCCCGGACGATTATCTGGCGCCGGCGCCGGAAGTCGCTGACCACGACGCTGCCCCGCTTGACGGCGGTCAGCGTCCCGTCGCACCGGTCGCTCGTCGTCCACACCGTTCCCCGGACCGTGGCCGAGCTGTAGCGGCCCTTGGTCCGGAACCTCCCCTTGTTGTCACTCGCGCGCAGCAGGTTGAG
>JAXDHK010000065.1:0-3432 GCA_034664545.1 Solirubrobacteraceae bacterium | reverse complement strand
TGCATCGCCCGCGCCGTCTCCGGGTCGAGGGCCAGCTCGAACTGCTTGTTCCAGTCGAACGAGAACCGCGCCTCCGAGAGCGCCCGGTCCCACTTGGCCGCCCGCCGGTTGCCCCGCGCCAGGTCGGCGGCGTGCGCCGCGATCCGGTAGGCGATCAGCCCCTGCTTGACGTCCTCGGCGTTCGGCAGCCCCAGGTGCTCCTTCGGCGTCACGTAGCACAGCATCGACGTCCCGTGCCACCCGACGATCGCCGCCCCGATCGCCGAGGTGATGTGGTCGTAGCCGGGCGCGATGTCGGTGACCAGCGGGCCGAGGGTGTAGAACGGCGCCTCGTGGCAGAGCTCCTGCTGCTTGCGGACGTTCATCTCCAGCTGGTCGATCGGTACGTGCCCCGGCCCCTCGATCATCACCTGGACGTCCCGGGCCCACGCCCGCTCGGTCAGCTCCCCCAGGGTCTTCAGCTCGGCGAACTGGGCCGCGTCCGACGCGTCGGCGATCGACCCCGGCCGCAGGCCGTCCCCCAGCGACAGCGACACGTCGTGGCGCCGGCAGATCTCGAGGATCTCGTCGAAGTGGTCGTAGAGCGGGTTCTCCGTCATGTGGTGGACCATCCACCGCGCCAGGACGCCTCCCCCCCGGGACACGATCCCCGTGACCCGGTGCTGGCAGAGCGGCAGGTGCTCGAGCCGGACCCCGGCGTGGATCGTCATGTAGTCGACGCCCTGGCGAGCCTGGTGCTCGATGTTCTCGAGCAGCAACTCGGCGGTCAGGTCCTCGATGTGCTTGACCTGCTCGAGCGCCTGGTAGATCGGCACCGTCCCGATCGGCACCGTGGCCGCCGCGATGATCGCCTCCCGCGTCTCGTCGATCCGCTTACCCGTCGACAGGTCCATCACCGTGTCGGCCCCCCACTTCTCCGAGACGGTCAGCTTGGCCACCTCCTCGGCCAGCGACGACGACGTCGGCGAGTTCCCGATGTTCGAGTTGATCTTGACCCGCGCCTTCAAGCCGATCCCCATCGGGTCGAGCGCGTCGTGGTGCACGTTGGCCGGGATGATCATCCGCCCCCGCCCCACCTCCCCGCGCACCAGCTCCGGATCGAGGTACTCCCGCTCGGCCACCCGCCTCATCTCCGGGGTGACGACGCCCTCCCGGGCGAGGTGCATCTGCGTCCGGCATTCGGCGTCGTCGGCGAATGCGCTCCGGTGTTCACGCGACATCGTTCACTTCCTTCGCTGGCATGATCCAGATCAGGTCGGCGGGTCGGCGCTCGTGCGCCCTCTCAGCCCCGGTCGGGACTCCCCGGATCGGTTTCGACCGATGCTAACGCAAGCCATCCGGGGATCCGGGCCAGCACCTCCTCGACGTGCTCGCCGACCGGGTCCGGGAGTCCGGTCGGCTCGAACCAGCCGACCTCGGCGAGCTCGCCGTCGTCCCAGTCGAGGACCCGGTCGGCCAGCTCGACCCGGAAGTAGTGGACCGTGTCCGTCCGGCGCCCGATCACCAGCGACAGGGCCCCCAGGCTCTCGAGCTCGGCTCCGGTCAGCCCCAGCCCGAGCTCCTCCCGAAGCTCCCGCCGAGCCGCGGCCACCGGTGCCTCCCCCCGCCGGATGAAGCCTCCCGGGAGGTCCCACCGGCGCCGGTCGCCGTAGGTGTGGCGGACGAGCACCACCGCCCCGCCCTCTCTGACCACGCACTTGCACCCCTCGTGGTCGATCCGCCACGCCGACCACCACCCGTGGGCCACCGGGGAGGCCACCCGGTAGACGAGACGCTTGAGTCCGCGGCGCATGCTCTCAGCCTGACACAGCCGCCCCGGCCCCCCCGGCCCCCCGGCCGCCGACCCTCCGCGCCGAACCGGCGCGCCGACGACCCGGGCTAGTCTTCCCGGCTCGATGTCCACCGTCCCGACCGACCAGGAGACCGACACCCGGCCGGAGATGATCCGCGTCGAGGGGCTCCGCAAGCGCTACGACGCCGACGGTCCCGAGGCGGTCGCCGGCGTCGACTTCCACGTCCTCCGGGGCGAGATCTTCGGGCTGCTCGGACCCAACGGCGCCGGCAAGACGACGACGATCGGGACGATGACCACCCGCGTCCGCCCGACGGCTGGCCGGGTCCTCGTCGACGGGATCGACGTCGCCCGGGACCCCGTCGCCGTCAAGCTCCGGATCGCCGTCGTCCCCCAGCTCAGCAACCTCGACCGGTCGCTCACCGCGCTCGAGAACCTCACCTTCCACGCCGCCTACTTCGGCGCCGGCCGCCGCGAGCGCCGGGAGCGCGCGCTCGAGCTGCTCGACTTCTTCGGGCTCGGCGGCCGCGGCCCCGAGAAGGTCAACCGCTACTCCGGCGGCATGGCCCAGCGGCTGATGATCGCCCGCGCCCTCATGCACCAGCCCCAGCTGCTCGTCCTCGACGAGCCGACCACCGGCCTCGACCCCCAGTCCCGGCTGTTCCTCTGGGAGCGGATCGTCGACCTCCGCGCCCGCGGCACCACGCTCCTGCTCACCACCCACGACATGCTCGAGGCCGACCGCCTATGCGATCGCATCGCGATCATGGACCACGGCGTCGTGATCGCCCTCGACACCCCCGGCGGCCTCCGGCGCCTGCTCCCCGCGGTCAGCGGCCTCGAGCTGACCGTCGAGGCCCCCGCCGACCCGGTCGCGATCTTCTCCGACCGTCCCGGGGTCGACCGGGCCGACTCGGTGGCGGCCGCCGCCGGGCGCTGGCGCCTGCGCCTCTACGGCGACGACGACCGCCTCCCCGACGTCGCCCTCGCCGCCATCCGCGCCGCCGGCGAAGGCGGGCCGGCGCTCGTCGAGATGCGCCGGATCGAGGGCACCCTCGAGGACGTCTTCGTCCACCTCACCGGCCGGGACCTCCGATGAGGCTCGGCGGCGTCCAGGCCCGTGCCTTCCTCGCCCTCTGCCAGCGCGACCTCTGGGTCACCGTCCGCCACGAGCCCGTCGGCTTCCTCGCCCAGGCGCTCCTCCAGCCCGTGTTCCTCCTGCTCATCTTCGGGCGGATCCTCCCGGCCATCGGCGCCGCCGGGCGCTCCTACGGGTCGCTGCTCATGCCCGGCGTCCTCGCCCTCACCGTCGTCCTCACCGCCCTCCAGAACACGGCCCTCCCCCTCGTGATCGAGTTCTCTTTCACCAAGGAGATCGAAGACCGGCTGCTCGCCCCGCTCCCCGTCGCCGCCGTCGCCGTCCAGAAGATGGTCATCGCCGCCGGCCGGGGAATCGTCGCCGGACTCCTCATCCTCCCCCTCGCCGAGCTGATCCTTCCCGGGGGGATCGACCTCGCCGGGGCCAACTGGGGCGCCTTCGTCGTGATCCTCCTCCTCGGGTCCCTGGCCGGCGCCGCCATGGGGCTCGTGCTCGGGACCGCCGTCCCCCCGAACCGGATCAGCGTCGCCTTCGCCATCGT
>JAXDHK010000064.1:0-3742 GCA_034664545.1 Solirubrobacteraceae bacterium | reverse complement strand
TCTGCGTCTTCGCCGCGGCGTTCGCCCTGGCGACGTTGGCCTACTACGCGATCCTTGTCGGGCTCCGGGTGCACCACGTCGTGATCTGGGGCTCTGTCCTGGCGGCCGGTCTCCTCCCGATCTGGGGCGGCCTGGGCGCCGATCGCGACGCCTTGGCCATGCTCCCCCTCGGAGTCGCGTTGATCGCATCTGGACTCCTCGACCATCGCCTCCTCGTGCGCAGCTTCGCACCCCCGAGGAGCCCGAACCTCGCGGACGGCGATGGCGCCCGATAACGACGCGCCGCTTCTTGACCGCCTGATCCACGAGCCCGCCCGCCTGGCGATCATGACGGTGCTCTCATCGGTGAACGCCGCCGACTTCGTCTTCCTGGCGCGCACGACCGGGCTCACGAACGGCAACCTCTCAAGCCATCTGACCAAACTCGAAGACGCCGGCCTGATCACGATCCAGAAGCGATTCGTCCACAAGAGACCCAACACCAACGTCGAGCTGACACCCGAAGGCAAGACCCGCGTCGCAACCCACTGGAACCAACTGGAACGACTGAAGAACCTCTCGACGAGAGCGACCGGCGGATAGCCTGCGGGCGTGGAGCCGACTGGAGCCGACGATCGCCTCAGCTTGCGCGCGCGTGAAGCGCGCGTTGCGCCCCGCAGTCGATCTGGAGTCCCGCCGACCCTGGGGTCGCGGACGCCGGAGCGTTTGCGTGCACGACGGCCAGGATCATCCGCTTGGGGTGGGCCGCCAGCGGCTCGATAAAGCCGTGGTGGTAGGCCTGGCGGCCCTTGCGGCTCAGCCAGGCTCCGAGGATCGGGACGGCCAGGAGGCCGCTGGGGTCTGCCAGGCCCTGGCCGAGACGGTCGAGCTGGCGAATGAAGTACCCGTCGCGATCTAGCATGTCGGCCAGGGCCTCGCCCACGGTGGGTCCGGCGGTGCCCACGATCGGGGTGTCCCACAGCGTGTCGAGATCGGTGGCCCACCAGTTCTGCGGCGGGTTGGCCCGGGTCGGCCGTGGCGTCATCGTCTCGGCGAGAAAGCTTCCTTCGGGGGCACCCGTGGCCCCCCGCACCGCCCGGTAGAGCGCCTCTCCGGTGAGAGTGCTGCCGGACACCCCGAGCTCGAACGCCGCCGCCACGTCATCGATTCCGGCTCGCACCGCGACGAGCGCAACCTCGGTGGTGACGCCCTGGTCGATGTGGCCGTCGCCGAACACGACGCCGCCGCCCTCGATCTCGAGGCCGTGACTGTTGTCCCAGTCGTGGAAGAGCCGCGCCAGGAAATCCCCGACGGAGAGCTCCGGGTAGCCGCTCGTCCTCGTCCTCAGCGCCGAGAGAGTCGAGTCGTAGAGGAAGGGGGCGGGCAGGACCCTGATCGGGCGGGATCGCTCCCTCAGCGTCCACGCGGTGCTCGAGGCGACCTCGCGCTGGAGGTTCTCCCAGAACGCCGGGTAGCGCGAGTGCCAGTAGCGGCGGATCGCGGCAACCGGCGTGCGCAGATGCCCGGCGGTGAACGCATCGGTCAGGAAGTGCTGCGCCGCTGCCTCGCGCGCCATCGCTCGCGACTGGTCACCGCCGCCATGCCCGAGTCGACGCGCCTCCTCCAAGGCCACCTCGTGGAGACGCCGGTAGGCGCGCCCGGCCGAGCCGCCCGGCCGGCCAAGGCAGTCGTCGGTGACCCCACCCGGGGCCACGAAGTGTTCGTCGTTGGTGGCTGCTAGCTCCAGATAACGGTCGCGCACGCGACGCTCGACGATGCTCGAGGAGGCCAGGGCACTGAACCTGAACCCGGCGAACTCCCCACCCGGCTCGAACCTCCAGTCGACGAACCCCTCATCGACCGACATCACCTTCAGGGCGCACACGAGCTCGTCCCGGGTATGAAGCCTGGTCCCATTGGAGCCGGGCACCCGAGCCAGGCTGAACAGATCCTCGACCGGCGCTGCGGCGAGGTTCCCGCCGGCGCCCGGCGCGAAGTAGTCGCCGCTGAGGGCCATGACCTCGCCAAAGCTAAGCCAGAACCGCTCCTTCGCGGACTCGCCGCCCACGTTGACCGGGGAAGCGCCGAACGCCGCGTCGCCGATCGCTCTGTGCTCGTTGCCGTCCATGGGAACTCATCCCCTGCTGTGCGCCGACGTGATTTCGTTCATGTCCTGTTTGCGTCCCCCGCCGGCCCGGTCTTACCCCGCCCTCCAGCGCGAGCGCCGGGCATCACCACCCCCGACCGCGGCTCGGCCGGCGGGGACGCGGTCGAAGCGCCCCCCGGTCATCGTCGATCCGCGCGTCCCCGGGCGGTTGGATTTCAGGGCTCGGTGGGGACGACGACGTACTGCATGTGCGGCTGGCCGTGGCGGATGTCGTCCTCGAGGCGGTGGCCAGGTCGCGCGCGGCGGGGAGGGTCATCTGCGCCTGGACGGCGACCTACACCCAATACCACGAGGCCGCTCGGCGACGTCATGCGCCCGACCGACGGCCACGTCCACGGCCATCTTCAGGTGGAGCAAGATGCTGACGGGCCGTCGTGGTCGTAGATCGTGAGGTCGTGGGCCTCGCGCACCAGCGGCTCGACGACGGCGACGGCGAGCGCCCGGTCCCGAAGATCCAGACCGTGGCGCCGGGGTTCGAGATGAACGACGACGTCGTTGTCGGGTAGGACCTTGCGCACGGCGTACTCGACCGCGCCCGCCGTCCCGTGTCCTTCGACGATGGCCTGCCCGGGCGGGACGGCGACGACGGCGTCGGCGAAGTACCGCCCGCCGGACTCGCGCACGCGCAGCCGGCGCAACTCGACGTCGTCCTCGAGGTCGTTGATGGCCTGCTCGGCCCGAGCGCGCGCGTCGGCCGGGGCGGTGTCCATCAGCACGCGCCCGTTCTCGTAGATGAGCCGGGCGGCCCCGAAGATGATGACCGCGACCACGAGCGCCGCGACGGTCGCCCTGCCCAAATCCGGAGGCGACGGCGGCGACCCCGCCGAGGACCGCGAGCGACCCCGGCCATGTCCCCGCCAAAGTGAAACGCGTTCGAGCGCAGAGCCGCTGACCTGTACCTCCGGGCACTGCGCAGAAACACGAGGATCCGGCTGAGGTCGACGAGCAACGCCAGGCCGATGACGGCGAAGATGTACCGGTGCGCTTTGAGGCCAGGGCCACCGCTGGCCAGGTGACCGACGGCTTCGACGACGATCAGGACGCCGCCGCCGCCGAGGATGGCGGCTTCGCCGAGCGCGCCGGGGTTGTCGGCGCGGCGGTGGCTGTAATGATCGGTCTCGTCGGCTGTACGGCCCCGAGGCGGATGGCACAGAACGTCAGGACGGCGGCGACGATGTCGCCGCTCGACTCGATGCCCGCCGAGATCAGACCCGGGCTCCGGTGACGATGCCCGTCCCGAGCTTCAGCGCAACCAGGAGCGCCGCCGCGCCAATCGACACCAGCGCGGTACGCGACTGGCCCTTGGCGTCGTCCTCGGCCGAGCCGGCCTGGGTGGGGACGGTCTCGGCGGACGCGGTCGATACGGTAGCCACGGCCGGCGAAGCGCGGCGCTCGCGGGACGCCGAGCAGCTTGACGGCGCCGGTTAGACCCGCCGCCTCGACGCCCGCTTCGCCCGAAGCTCACCCGCCCGTGAACCTCGATGCACCCGCTTCGACCGAGGCTCCCGTCACGGGGTGGCCCGACCCGGACCGGGCCACCCCGAGCGGCGAAACGCCTCAGACGAAGGGACCCGAGAGGACGGCCGCCTGGCCGAA
>JAXDHK010000063.1:0-18246 GCA_034664545.1 Solirubrobacteraceae bacterium | reverse complement strand
GGATGGAACCGAGATCCCCGCTCCTGTCAGAACGACCGTGCGCTCGGCCTCCCGGAGGAGGTCCGCTACTCGCCCTTGAACTGCGGCTTCCGCTTGCCGAGGAATGCCCCGATCCCTTCCTTCGCGTCCTCGGTCTGGAATGCCGCGGCGAAGCCCTGCGCCTCGGCCTGCAGCCCCTTGTCCAGATCGCCGTTTGCCGAGACCTTCTTGATCTGCTCGATCGCGATCGGCGCCTGGTCCGCGAGCTTGCGCGCCCACGACAGCGCCGTGTCGAACAGCTCGTGGTCCGGGACGACCTCGTTGGCCAGACCGATCTCGAGTGCCTTGAAAGCGTCGATCGGCTCGCCGATCAGATTCATCTCGAGTGCCTTCGCCTCGCCCACGAGCCGCGCCAGCCGCTGGGTCCCGCCGAAGCCCGGGATGATCCCCAGGCTGATCTCCGGCTGGCCGAACATCGCCGAGTCCCCGGCGATCCGCAGGTCGCACGCCATCGCCAGCTCCGAGCCCCCCCCGAGGGCCGGACCGTTGACCGCGGCGATCGTCACCACCCCCGATCGCTCCCAGCCCCGGACGAGCCCGTGCATCTCCTCGAGCAGGGCCCGGCCCCCGGCCGCGTCCATTCCGGCGAACGCCTTGATGTCGGCCCCGGCGCAGAAGAGCGTCGAGTTGGCCGAGGCGAAGATTACGGCCCGGATTCCCGGATCGGCCTCCACGGCGTCCCAGGCCGCCCGGAGGGCCTCGACCACCCCCGGGGAGATCGAGTTCGCCGGGGGGTTGTCGAGCCAGGCGATGGCGATCCCGTGCTCGGGACGGGTCTCGAGCTTGACCCGGCCGTCCTGGCCCGGATCGGGCCGAGGGTAGGGGAAGAACCCCTGGCCCGAGGACGCCCCCAACCGGCCCTGGGCGACCAGCCGGCGGAGGATGGTCGGCGGGGCGTAGCGCTCGCCCCAGTCGACGGCCGCCCGCTCGAGCGCCGCCAGCACCGCGTCGAGCCCGGTCGCGTCGGCCCGGGCGAAGGGCGGGGGGTTCATCCCGGCTCCGGCCAGCATCCCGAGGTCGATGTCCCGGATGCCGGCCACGCCCTCCTCGACCAGCAGGCAGCACTCGACGAGCGCCTTGAGCACGAACCGGTCGGCCAGCTCCTCTGCGTCGAATTCGCCCGACCCGCCGGTCCGGGGCTCGCCGTTCTCGTAGAAGCCCCGCCCGGTCTTGGCCCCGAGCTCCCCGGCGGCGACGAGCTCGCCCATCCCCCGATGGACGTAGAAGCGCTCGCCGTAGGACTCCCGGAGGTGCTGGGCGACGTGGTGGACGGTGTCGAGCCCGAGCAGATCGGTCAGGAAGAAGGGCCCCATCGGAGCGACCCCGGCGGCCTGGACCGCCTGGTCGACGGCCTGGACGCCGAGGCCCCGCTCCTCCTGGACGCGCCAGATCTCGCAGACCGCGGCCATGAGGACCCGGTTGACCACGAACCCCGGAACCTCGTGGCAGCGGATCGGCACCTTCCGGAGGGTCTGGGCGAAGCTCGTCGCGACCGAGATCGCCTCGACCGACGTGTGATCGCCCTCGACCACCTCGATCAGGCGCATGAACGACGCCGGGTAGAAGAAGTGGAAGCCGAGCACCCGCTCCGGCCGGGTCGTGGTCAGGCCGAGCTCGGTGATCGAGAGCGACGAGGTGTTCGAGGCGAGGATCGCGTGGCCCGGGGTGGCGGCGTCGAGCTCGGCGAAGACCGCCTGCTTGATCCCCATCCGCTCGGGGACGGCCTCGATCACGAAGTCGACGTCCCCGAACCCGTCGTAGGAGATCGACCCGGTGATCCGCCCGAGGATCTCCTCGACCTGGGCGTCGGCCTGCTCGGTCGTCAGCTTCCCCCGGTCGACCAGCCGGTCGAGCTGCCCCCGGGTCACCTCCCGGGCCTTGGCCTGCCCGAGCTCGACGAGGCCCGGGTCGATGTCCTTGAGGATCACCGGGATACCGGCCGCGGCGATGATCTGGGCGATCTCTCCGCCCATCGTGCCGGCCCCGACGACGGCGGCCTTGAAGACGAACATGCAAGCGCTCCTCTGTCGTGAGCCGCGCAATCTACTAAGCGACCCCCGCCCGAAGGTCCGAAACTCCGCGAGCGGAGTAGGTTTCTCAGGATATGCACACACTTGCCTGCCCTCCCCGCCGCCATCGCCGTCCCCTCGCCGCCATCCTCGTCTGCGGGGCGACGCTGACGCTCGCCGCGACCCCGGCCGGCGCCGCCGCCCCGGTGCGCCCGGTGGTCAAGACGGGGGCCGCCGGCGCGCTGACCTTCCAGTCGGCCAGCCTCGCCGGGACCGTCAACCCCGGGGGATTGCCGACGACCTACTTCTTCCAGTACGGCCCCACGACCAGCTACGGGGGCCAGACCCTCCCGGCCGGCCTGGCCGGAGCCACCCGGGCGCTGGCGGTGGCCAGCCCGGTCGCCGGGCTCCTCCCGGTGCACAAGTACCACTACCGCCTGGTGGGCGTCAACACCCTCGGCACGGCGGTCGGCGCCGACGCCACGTTCACCACCCGGGCCATCCCGATCAGCGTCTCGATCGCCGCCCTCCCCAACCCCGTGGTCTTCGGGTCGCCCGCGGGCGTGGTCGGGGCGCTCGCCGGAACGGGGGCGGCCGGACGGCCGGTCGTGCTCCAGGCGAACCCCTTCCCCTTCACCGCCGGGTTCCAGAACGTCGGGGACCAGCATCTCCCGATGGCCAACGGGGCCTTCTCGTTCACGGGCATCCCGCTCGCCTTGACGACCCAGCTCCGGGTCGTGAGCGTCGGCGGCGGGCCACCGGTGCTCAGCCCGGTCGTGACCGAGTCCGTGGCGCTCCACGTGATCATGCACACCGCTCGCCACCGCCTCCGCGGGGGGAGCTTCAGCGTCCGCTTCTCGGGCACGGTCAGCCCGGCCGAGCCCGGGGCCCGGGTCTCCGTCCAGCGGCTGGTCGGAAGCCGGTGGAGGTTCGTCCGCGGGACCAACGCCGGGCCGGCCGGATCCGCCGGATCGAGCTACTCGGTGACCCTGCGCCGGCGCCACGGCGGGTTCTATCGGGTGTTCGCCCGGCCGGTCGAGGGCGGGCACGTGGACGGCGCGAGCCAGCCGGTCCTCCTGCACCTGGGCTAGTGAACCGTCCCCGGTAGGGCCCTCCGGACCCCGGGAGGGGCGGTCCGCCCCTCCCCGCGCCCGGCCCGGCCGCGACCCGCGGCGGACGCGGCCGACCGCGAGCCGACCGCTCCAGAAAATTCACGCATTTAATCGCTGGGGTCCCGCCCGCGGAACACCGCTAATTGGGAGGAAAGCCCAGGCTTTGCCGACCGACCCCTCGGATAGGTTTCGCACTGACATGACGTCATGGGTGCGCCACGACGGCCGGGGGGGTCTCCGCCGTCTTCTCATCGTGCTTGCCGTGGGGGCGGTGCTCACGCTCGTGCCCGCGACGAACGCCGCCACCCCGGCCCCGGCGAGCCCCCCGGCGCCGACCCGCCCGGTGGTCAAGACCGGCGCCGCGAGCGCGGTCACCTCCCAGTCGGCGAACCTGACCGGGGCGATCAGCCCCGGAGGGCAGACGACCACGTATTTCTTTCAGTACGGGACGACGATCAAGTACGGGAGCCAGAGTCAGTTGGTCAGTACCACCGATAACCGGACGATCGCGGCCAAGGCCACGGTCGGTGGGCTCGTCCCGGAGACGGCCTACCACTTCCGCGTGGTCGCCATCAACGCCCTCGGGGCCACGTTCGGGGGCGATGCCATGTTCACGACCACGGCCATCCCCCTCTCGCTGGACGTCAGCGCCCTCCCGAATCCGATCGCGCTCGGCTCGCCGATGAGCGTGGTCGGGACCCTCACCGGGTCCGGTGCGGTCGGGAGCGCCGTCGTCCTCCAGCAGAACCCGTTTCCGTTCACCACCGGGTTTCGGATTTTCGGGAGCCCGGGCCTCGTGGCGGCCGACGGGGGCTTCCAGTTCGAGGGCATCGTTCCGACCGTGACCACCCAGTACCGGGTGGTCAGCGTCGGCCCGGGACAGCCGGTGGTCAGTGCCACCCTGACCGAGTTCGTCCACCTGGCGGTGACCATGACCGTGAGTCGCCGGCGCACCCAGGTCGGCGACCCCCAGGCGGACTTCTCGGGCCTGATCACCCCGGCCCAGGTCGGCGCCCGGGTCTCGGTCCAGCGGCTGGTCGGCAAGCAGTGGTGGCTGGTGGCGGCCACCAAGGCCCACCAGGCGTCGCCCGGGCTCTCGAGCTACACGCTCCCGGTCCGGCTACGCCACAGCGGCCTCTACCGGGCGGCGGCCGCCTCGGTCGAGGGCGGCCACCTGGCCAACGTCAGCCCCCCGGTCCTCGTCCACGTCAGCGGCTAGGCGAGGCGAGGCGAGCTAGGCCCCGACCCCCGCCGGCTGCTCGACCCGCCGGGGCAGGAGCGTCTCCCGGGCGATCACGAGGCGCTGGATCTGGGCGGTGCCCTCGTAGAGCTGCATGATCTTGGCGTCGCGCATCAGCTTCTCGACCGGGTACTCCTTGATGAAGCCGTAGCCCCCGTAGACCTGGACGGCGTCGGTCGTGACCTTCATCGCCGTGTCGGCGGCGAAGCGCTTGGCGTGGGAGGAGAGGAGCGTGTTGCGCTGGCCCTGGTCGAGGAGCACGGCCGACTTCCAGGTCAGGAGGCGCGAGGCCTCGATCTCGGTGCCATGTCGGCGATCATGAACTGGATCGCTTGGTGCATGGCGATGGGAACGCCGAACTGGACGCGCTCCTTCGAGTAGGCGCAGGCGAACTCGAAGGCGGCCCGGGCGATCCCGACGGCCATCGCCGCCACCCCGGGCCGGGTCCGGTCGAGGGTCATCATCGCCACCTTGAAGCCCTTGTTCTCCTCGCCGATCAGGTGGTCGGCCGGGATCTCGACGTCGGGGAAGGTGATGGTCGCGGTGTTCGACGCCCGCTGCCCCATCTTGTCCTCCTTCTTGTCGACGATCACCCCGGCGTCCCGGGGGACGATGAAGGCCGAGATTCCCCGGTGTCCGGCGTCGGGGTCGGTCTTGGCGTAGACGGTGTAGAAGTTCGCGTGGCTCCCGTTGGTGATGAAGCACTTCGACCCGGTGATCACGTACTTGTCGTGGCGGCGGACGGCCCGGGTCTTCATGCCCGAGACGTCCGATCCGGCGTCGGGCTCGGTCAGGCAGAACGACGCCAGGAGGGGCGCCTCGGTCAGCCGACCGAGGTACTCCTTCTTGAGCTCGTCCGACCCGGCGAGGATCAGCGGGGCCGTGGCCAGTCCGTTGCACCCGACCGACGTCTGGATGCCCGAGCAGCCCCAGGACATCTCCTCCTCGATCACGCACCCGTCGAGGTAGCCGATCCCCGGACCCCCGTACTCCTCGGGGATGTGGTTGTTCATCAGGCCGAGCTCCCAGGCCTTCTCGATGATCTCCTGAGGCCAGTGACCATCCTTGTCGTACTCCCAGGCTACCGGGCGGATCTCCTTCTCGGCGAAGTCGTGCGCCAGCTCCCGGAGGCTCTTCTGCTCATCGGTCAGCGTGAAATCGACCACGTTGTCTCCTAAAGACGGGGCGCGGAGCGGCTCTTGGCGGGTCGGCTCCGCATTGGTAGATTGACTAGTCAGTCAACGAACATGTCCTAGAGGATAAGGCACGGCGACCGGCCTGGCAAGATCTCCCGATGGGGCCGATGGCCGCGGTCGACGGGACGCTGTTCGGGGGGGTGGTGGTCGGCGTGGTCGTGGTCGCCCTCCTGGTCGCCCTGGCCGCCGCCCTGGCCAGCCGGGACGTCTACGAGCACATCGGCCGGGGCGGCCTCGGCCCGGGCGGCGACCCACCCGCCGGGTCCCCCGACGACGGGCTGGCCGAGGAGGTGCGCGCGCTCGCGGTGGCCCGGAACGCCCGTCGCCGGGAGCGGGGCCTCGAACCAGTCGACGTCGAGGCCGAGGTCGAGCGGCGCCTCCGGGAGCTCTGAGCCGGGAGCGGGGGGAACGCGAGGCACCGTCCCGGGACGAGCGGCGCACTAGAATGCCGGCCATGGAGATCCGCCGCTTCGGCGACACCGACCTCGAGACCTCGTCCGTCGGGTTCGGGACCTGGGCCCTCGGCTCGGACTGGTGGGGCGAGCACGAGGACCCCGACGCCCTCGTGGCCCGGGCACTCGAGCTCGGGATCACCTTCTTCGACACCGGCGACACCTACGGGCAGGGCCTCAACGAGGAGCTCGTCGGGGCGGCCCTGGCCAAGGCCGGAGCCGTCCGGTCGGAGATCCAGATCTCGACCAAGTTCGGCTACCTGCTCGATCACGAGCGGACCGACCACGGGGAGTCCGAGCGCCCGCACGACTGGTCGGCCGCCCACACCCGCGCCGCCCTCGAGGCCAGCCTCGGCCGGCTGCGGACCGACTATGTCGACCTCTACCAGCTCCACAACCCCCGGATGGACGCCCTCGACCACGACGAGCTGTTCGCCGAGCTCGAGGCGCTCAAGGCCGAGGGCAAGATCCGCCACTACGGCGTCGCCCTCGGCCCGAAGATCGGCTGGCGCGACGAGGGCGTCCGGGCGCTCGAGGAGCGGCCGATCACCTCGCTCCAGACCGTCTACAACATGCTCGAGCAGGAGCCGGGGGCCGAGTTCCTACGCCACGCCCGCGCGACGGGGGCGGGGATCATCGCCCGGGTCCCGACCTCGAGCGGGCTCCTCGAGGGTCACCTGACCCCCGAGCACACCTTCGACGGAAACGACCACCGCCGCCACCGGCCCCGGTCGTGGTTGATCGACGGGCTCAAGAAGGTCGACCAGCTCGACTTCCTCCTCCGGGGGGGCGAGCGGACGCTGGCCCAGGTCGCCTTCGCCTTCATCCTCGCCCAACCCGGGATCGCCACCGTCGTCCACACGGTCAACACCCGCGCCCAGCTCGAGGAGTGGAGCGCCGCGACCGACGTCCCCCGGCTCGACGACGACGAGCTCGCCGCCTTCGACGAGCTCTACCGGTCGGGCTTCGGGCTCGTGGCGTCGGGCACCTCCGCCGCCTGATGGGGCTCGCCGGCGGACCGGCCGGGCGATGATCGACGTCGCCCTGACCGCCGCCGGGGTCCGCCCGGCCGGCGTCGCCGTCGTCATCGACGTGCTCCGGGCGACGACGACGATCGCCCAGGCCCTGGCCGGGGGCTACGAGCGGGTCCTCTGCACGGCCAGCCGCGAGCAGGCGCTCGAGATGCGCGGGCCCGGGCGGGTCCTCGCCGGGGAGGAGGCCTGCGTCCCGCCCCCGGGGTTCGACCTCGGCAACTCGCCCGCCGGGGTCGAGACGGCCTCGGGCCGGGAGCTCGTGCTCGCCACCTCGAACGGGACGCCGGCGATCGTCGCCGCGGCCGCCGAGGCCGACCTGACCCTGCTCGGCTGCCTGGCCAACCTCGACGCCCTCCTCGGGGTCCTCGGGGACCGGGCCGAGGCCGGGGACGGGGACGAGGACGAGAACGAGGACGTCCTGCTCGTCTGCTCGGGGACGAACGGTCGCCTGGCGCTCGAGGACGTCTACGTCGCCGGGCGGATCGTCGCCGGGCTCGGGGGTCGGCGGTCGGACCCGGCCGCGATGTGCGCGCTCGTCGGAGCGGCCGCCCCGAGCGCCTTGGACCTCTTCCGGGAGAGCACGAACGGCCGCCTCCTCGTCGAGGTCGGGCTCGAGTCGGACATCGTCTGGTGCGCCCGGGAGAGCACTCTGGAGCTCGTCCCCCGGGTCAGCTCGGTCACCGGGGACCTGGCCGTGATCGCCGCCGCCGACGCCCTGCGCCCGGGGTGACGCATAGCCTTATAACTAACAAAAAGCCCAAAGTCTTGAGTATTCTTTCTGAATTGGCTGGCATAATGGGTCAGGTGATAAGGGCCAAACGGAAAGAGAGTTAGTACTGATGAGTACACCCGAAGGCAACGGCTCCCCCCCGAAGAAGGATCGCTGGACCTCAGGGGTGACGCCCTACGCCGAGATGGGCTACTGGGACGCGGACTATGAGCCGAAGGAAACTGACGTCCTGTGCGCCTTCCGGATCACCCCCCAGCCCGGCGTCGATGCCATCGAGGCAGCCGCCGCGGTCGCCGGTGAATCCTCCACCGCCACCTGGACGGTCGTCTGGACCGACCGGCTGACCCCGTACCAGCACTACCAGGCGAAGGCCTACTCGGTCGAAGAGGTCCCCGGGACCGAAGGCCAGTACATCGCCAAGATCGCCTACGACCTCGACCTCTTCGAGGAGGGCTCGGTCGCCAACCTGACCTCGTCGATCATCGGCAACGTCTTCGGCTTCAAGGCGCTCAAGGCGCTCCGGCTCGAGGACATGCGGATCCCGGTCGCCTACCTCAAGACGTTCCCGGGTCCCCCCCACGGAATCGTCATGGAGCGGGAGTACCTCGACAAGTTCGGGCGGCCGCTCCTCGGGGCCACGGTCAAGCCGAAGCTCGGCCTCTCGGCCAAGAACTACTCGCGCGTCGTCTACGAGGCCCTCCGCGGAGGACTCGACTTCACCAAGGACGACGAGAACATCAACTCCCAGCCGTTCATGCGCTGGCGCGACCGGTACTGCTTCGCGATCGAGGCCGTCCAGCGGGCGATGGCGGCGACCGGCGAGGTCAAGGGTCACTACATGAACGTGACCGCGGCCACGATGGAGGACATGTACGAGCGGGCCGAGTTCGCCAAGTCGCTCGGGTCGATCATCATCATGATGGACCTCACCGTCGGCTACACGGCGATGAGCTCGATGTCCCACTGGGCCCGGGCCAACGGGATGATCCTCCACCTCCACCGGGCCGGCCACGGGACCTACACCCGCCAGAAGACGCACGGGGTCAGCTTCCGCGTGATCGCCAAGTGGTGCCGGATGCTCGGGGTCGACCACGTCCACGCCGGGACGGTGGTGGGCAAGCTCGAGGGCGACCCCAACATGATCCGCGGGTACTACGACGTCCTGCGCCAGCGCTACAACGTCACCAACCCGGAGACGGGGATCTACTTCGACCAGGACTGGGCGTCCCTGGCCGCAGTCATGCCGGTGGCCTCCGGCGGGATCCACGCCGGCCAGATGCACCAGCTGCTCGAGTACCTGGGCGAGGACGTCGTCCTCCAGTTCGGCGGAGGGACCATCGGGCACCCGATGGGCATCGCCGCCGGAGCGACGGCCAACCGGGTCGCCGTCGAGGCGATCATCCAGGCCCGCAACGAGGGCAAGGACTACTTCAACGAGGGTCCGGACATCCTCATCCAGGCGGCCAAGGGCTGCCCGGAGCTCGACGCGGCGCTCGACGTCTGGAAGGACATCACGTTCAACTACGAGTCGACGGACACGCCCGACTACGTCCCGACCGTTACCCCCGCGGGCTGATCGGAGCCATTGAGATGAAGATCACACAAGGTACGTTCAGCTTCCTCCCGGAGTTGACCGAGGAGCAGCTCGAACTCCAGGTTCGGTACGCGATCAACAACGGCTGGGCGCTGATGGTCGAGCACACCGACGACCCCCACCCCCGGAACTCGCTCTGGGAGATGTGGGAGCAGCCGAAGTTCGACGTCGACGCCGATGATGCCCCGCTGATCCTCGATGAGGTCAACGCGGCCCGGGAGGCCTACCCGGCGCGCTACATCAAGCTCGTCGCCTACGACAGCTCCCGGGGCCGACAGACGACGATGCTCAGCATCATCGTCAACCGGCCCGAGTTCGAGCCGGGATTCCGGCTCGAGCGCCAGGAGTTCGCCGACCGGGCGATCAAGTACACCATCCATTCCTACGCCACCGAGGACCCGCCCGGCTACCGGTACGGGGCCAAGGGCGCGGTCAAGGAGGAGCGGATGGCCGCCAAGGAAGAGGACGGGGCGTGAGCGGGGGCGCCGAGACCGACGGCGAGGCTGAGCAGCTCGACGTCGAGTCGGTACTGCGGGAGAGCAAGGTCGGCGACGTGCTCGCCGACCTTGACCGCACCCTGGTCGCCCTGGCGCCGGTCAAGGAGCGGATCGCCGAGATCGCGGCCCTGCTCGTGATCGACCGGCTCCGGTCGGCGGCCGGGCTCCCGTCCCAGCGGCCGTCGCTGCACATGTCGTTCACCGGGGAGCCGGGGACCGGGAAGACGACGGTCGCCCTCCAGATGGCGCGGATCCTCCACGGGCTCGGCTACATCGAGAAGAACGAGGTCGTCGCGGTCACCCGCGACGACCTGGTCGGCCAGTACGTCGGCCACACGGCCCCGAAGACGACGGCCGTGATCAAGCGGGCCCGGGGCGGGGTCCTCTTCATCGACGAGGCCTACTTCCTGTTCCGCCCGGAGAACGAGCGCGACTACGGGGCCGAGGCGATCGAGGTGCTCCTGACCGCCATGGAGAACGAGCGGGACACCCTGGTCGTCATCCTGGCCGGCTACCACGACCGGATGGAGCAGTTCTTCCGCAGCAACCCGGGAATGGGCTCCCGGGTCGCCCATCACGTCGACTTTCCCAACTACACTCGGGACGAGCTGATGGACATCGCCCGGCTGATGCTCGAGAAGACCTCCTACAAGATGACCGACGAGGCCGAGACCGCGCTCGGGGAGTACATCGCCCGGCGGATGCGCCGGCCGCGCTTCTCCAACGCCCGGAGCATCCGCAACGCGCTCGAGCGGGCCCGGCTGCGTCAGGCCAAGCGCCTGTTCGACGCCGGCGGGCAACCGACCCGGGACGAGCTGATGACGATCGAGGCCGAGGACATCCTGGCCAGCCGGGTGTTCGGCAACGATGGCGAGGGCGAGGCCGACGCCGACAACATCGACGAGCGGGACGCGACGCCGGTCGCCGCGGCCGCGGGGAGCTGATCGCACACATGCCACGTCCGGTCATCCTCGGAGTCGTCGGCGACTCCGCGACGGGAAAGACGACGATCACCCGGGGCCTCGTCCGGGTGCTCGGCGAAGACGCGGTCACCCACGTCTGCACCGACGACTACCACAAGTACGACCGGAAGCGGCGGGCCGAGCTCGGGATGACCCCGCTGCACCCGGACTGCAACTACCTGGACATCATCGCCCAGGATCTCGGTCACATGCGCCGGGGCGAGGCCATCCTCAAGCCGACCTACCTCCACGCCGACGGGACGTTCGGCCCGCCGAAGTACGTCGTCCCCGGCCGGTTCGCCGTGATCGAGGGTCTGCTCGGGTACCACACCCCCCAGCTGCGGGACGCCTGCGACGTCCGGGTCTACCTGGCGCCGCCCGAGGAGCTCCGCCGCCACTGGAAGGTCCAGCGCGACTGCTCCCGGCGGGGGTACACGACCGACGAGGTCCTGGCCGAGCTCGATCGCCGGGAAGGGGACTCGGCCGCCTACATCCGCCCCCAGCAGCGCCACGCCGACATCGTGGTCTCGTTCGTCCCCCGCCGGGACGGGGACCCCGACCGGCTGGACGCCGAGCTGACCCTCCGGGACGGGCTCGTCCACCCGGACCTGACCCCGGTCATCCGCAGCGACAGGCCGATCACGCTGGCCGAGGCCGGGGGCGAGCGGTACCTGCGGATCCCGGGCGACCTCGACGCCGAGCAGGCGGCCGAGATCGAGGAGGCGGTGTGGGATCGGATGCACTTCGCCAGCCACCTGCGCACGCAGCGGCTCGGGGAGTTCACGATCGGGACCGACCTTCACCGGTCGGAGTCGCTCGCCCTGGTCCAGCTCCTCATCCTCTATCACGTCGCGACGGCGAAGGCCGCCATCGCGCTCGGCGGCGACGGCGGCCGAAGCCGCAACGAGTCCCCGCCGGTCACCGTCCGTCCCGAGCCGGAGGCAGCAACCGCATGAGCACGACCAGTTCCGAACTCGAGCAGAGCGTTCACGACCTCCTTGCCGCACCCCGGGGCATCCTCGCGGCCGACGAGAGCATCAAGACGATGTCCGGGCGCCTGGAGAAGCTGGGGATCGAGCCGAGCCGGGAGTCGCGAGTCGCCTACCGGAACCTCCTGGCCACGACCCCGGGCCTCGGGGGCTACATCAGCGGGATGATCCTCTTCGACGAGACGATCCGCCAGACCCTCGACGACGGGACCCCGTTCGCCGAGGCGATCGGCCGGGAGGGCATCATCCCCGGGATCAAGGTGGACACCGGGGCCAAGCCCCTGGCCGGGGCACCCGGCGAGACGGTGACCGAGGGTCTCGACGGGCTCCGGGAGCGCCTAGTCGAGTACAAGGAGCTCGGAGCCCGGTTCGCGAAGTGGCGGGCCGTGATCAACATCGGCGACGGGCTGCCGACCGCGTACGCGGTCGAGGCCAACGCCCACGCCCTGGCCCGGTACGCCGCCCTCTGCCAGGAGGCCGGGATCGTCCCGATCGTCGAGCCCGAGGTGCTGATGGAGGGGGATCACTCGATCGACCGGTGCGAGGAGGTCACGACCTCGACCCTCCGCCGGGTGTTCGCCCACCTGGCCGAGCAGCGGGTGGCGCTCGAGGGCATGCTGCTCAAGCCGAACATGGTGATCCCCGGGAAGCAGGCGGCCCAGCAGGCGACGCCCGAGGAGGTCGCCGAGGCGACCGTGCGCTGCTTCAAGCGGGTGGTCCCGGCCGCGGTTCCCGGAATCGTCTTCCTCTCGGGCGGCCAGAGCCCCGAGGAGGCGACGGCCAACCTCAACGCGATCAACAAGATCGGCGGCCTGCCCTGGCGCCTCAGCTTCTCCTTCGGCCGCGCCCTCCAGGATCAGGCGGTCGCCGCCTGGGCCGGGGAGGACGCCAATCGGGACGCCGCCCAGGAGGCGCTGCTCGAGCGCTCGCGGGCGAACGCCGAGGCCAGCACCGGGGACTACGCGGCGGCTCCGGCCGTCGCCTGAGCCGGACCCGGGTCGGTCGGACCCCCGCCGGACGGCGCGCGGCGGCCGAGGCGCGGCGGGCTCGCGGTCCCGGACGCCGGTTTGGAGCCGGTTCGGGTCGACGGCCCGATCCGGCGGGGAGCCCCCGGGTCGGGGTTCGGCCGCGGCCCGGCGGCGCGGTAGGTGTGACCTCCTGAAGGGAAAGCCGCATTATAGTTCGATGAATGGCTATCACTCTGACCCAGCTGCGCAGCTTTCTCGCGGTCGTCCACGAGGGCTCGACCGCGGCTGCGGCTGAGCGCCTGTTCGTCACCCAGCCGTCGATCTCGGCGGCGGTCTCGGCCCTCTCCCAGGAGCTCGGGGTCAAGCTGACCGAGCGGGTCGGTCGGGGGGTGCGTCCGAGCCCGGCCGGAACCGCCTTCACCCCGTACGCGGCCGACGTGATCGGGCTCCTCGACCAGGGTCGCCGGGCGGCGGCCGAGGCGGCCGGGCAGGCGAGCCGGGAGCTTCGGATCGCCGCGGTGACTACGGCGGCCGAGTACCTGGTGCCGACGCTGATGCAGGCGTTCGGCGAGCTCCACCCCGAGGTCGTCCTGGCCCTCGACGTCGGCAACCGCGATCGGGTCCTCCGTCAACTGCTCGAGCACGAGGCCGACATCGCGATCGGTGGGCGTCCACCCGAAGGCGACCGTATGACCGGGGCCGCGTTCATGAAGAACGAGATCGCCCTGATCGCCCGGCCCGACCACCCCCTGGCCGACGGGCTCGAGGCCAACCTCGAGCAGCTCGGGGCCTGCACCTGGCTCCTGCGCGAGGAGGGGTCGGGCACGCGGGCGATGACCGAGCACTACCTCGAGGCCCAGGGAATGCGCCCCCGGGTCCTGACCCTCGGGTCCAACGGGGCGATCAAGCACGCCGCCCGGGCCGGTCTGGGCATCGCCCTCCAGTCGCGCCTGGCGATCGAGCTCGAGCTCGAGGCCGGGGTCCTGCGCACGATCAGCGTGGCGGCGCCCCTCCCCCACCGCGACTGGTACGTCCTCTGCTCGTCGATCGGCCCACGCCGGGCCCACGTCGAGGACTTCATGGCGTTCGTGGCCGGGAGCACCGTCCAGGAGATCCTCCGGACCAACCGCCAGAACTGGTAGGCCGAGCCGGGCGAGGGCTACGGCTTCGCGCACCGCTCCTGCGTGTCGCCCGGATTCGGGCTCGGTCGGGACGCGTCCGCCGCCACCCGGGCGGTCAGCTCACTGCGGCGCCCGGCTTCCGGTCGCCGGCCCCCGGGGGCGTGCGGAGCGGCGGGACTCTAGCCCGCGGCGCGGGCCAGCTCCCGGCGGATGTCGGCCGGAGGGCGGTCGGGATTGACCAGGGTGACCGGGACCCCGAACCCGGCCAGCTTGCTCGGGAGGTCGAGCTTCAGCCACCGGGAGACGCGCTTGGGCAGGGTCGAGATGATGATCTCGTCGTAGCCACCGCCGTTCATCGCGTCGTGGACGGCTCCGAGCGGGTCGTGGGCCCCGACCTCTCCGGTCACCGGGCTCCCGGCGGCCTCGCTGAGCAGCGGGAGGGCCAGCCCGAGCCGGTCCTCGGTCTCCTCGCGCCCGTTGTCCTCGGGATCGACGACCCGGTGGAGGCCGTGGGGGGTGGCCGGCATCATCAGGTGGAACTCGGCCGGACCGGCTTGGGCCCTCTGGCTGACGGCGTCGAGCAGGGGCTGGGTCGCCGCGGTGCGGTTGGCCACGATCAGGATCCGTGCTCGATCTTCCAAGGTGATTCCTCCGGTGTCGTCGTGTCGGCCGGCCGGAGCCGGGAGGCGGACCGGGAGCTCCCGTCATCCGCCCTCTGGACTGCCGCAGGCTTGTGACAAACGCCACAAGCCCGTGGCAGATGATACAAAATCCCCGCGGCGGACGACTAATAGAGATTTCGCGAGGGTCAGGCGAAGGCGGCGACGGCGGCGACGGCGGCCTGACCGAAGGAGATCCCCCCGTCCCCGGCGGGGAGCAGGCGGGGGACCAGGCAGCGGAGGTCGCCGAGCTCGGCCAGGGTCCGGGCGGCGAGGAGACGGTTCTGGAAGACGCCTCCGGAGAGTACGACCGTCTCCAGGCCGGTGGCTCTGACCGCGGCCGCCGTCCCCCGGGCCACAGCGGTGTGGAAGCGGGCCGAGACGATCCCGACCGGCACCCCGGCTTCGACGTCGCGGCGGATGGCGAGGATCATCTCCCGGGGGTCGAGCCCGGCGTCGAACGGGTAGGCGCCCCGGGCGGTCGGATCGGCCAGCGCCTCGAGCTCGATCGCCGCCTGGCCCTCGAAGTTGACCTCGGCCCGGACGCCGCAGAGGGCGGCGACCGCGTCGAACAGGCGGCCCATGCTGCTCGTCCGGCCCGCCGTCCGGGTCAGCCGGGCGACCGCCCGCCACCGCTTGGGGTCGACGAGGTCGACGAGCGGGCCCGGGACCGGCGGCTCCTCGCCCAGGGCCTCGACGAGCCAGGCGCAGGCCATCCGCCACGGCTGGGCCACGGCCCGGTCCCCGCCGGGGAGGGCCGCCGAGCGGAGGTGGCCGGCCCGGTCGAAGCCGGCGAGATCCCCGACCAGGATCTCGCCCCCCCAGATCGTCCCGTCGGTCCCGTAGCCGGCTCCGTCGTAGATCGCCCCGACCGCCGGCCCGGTCTCCCCGTACTCGGCGAGGGCCGCCGCCAGGTGGGCGTGGTGATGCTGGACGGCGAACGTCGGCTCGTCGTACTCGAGGGCCTCGCGCGTCGAGAGGTAGTCGGGGTGCATGTCGTGGGCGACGAGCTCGGGCGTGACGGCGAAGAGGCGCTCGAAGTGGGCGACCCCCTCGCGGAAGGAGAGGAGGGTCTCGTAGTTCTTGAGGTCTCCGATGTGGTGGGAGACCCAGGCCCGGGTCCCCTTGGCTAGGCAGAAGGTGCTCTTGAGCTCGGCCCCGACGGCCAGGACCGGCCGCGGGACGGGGACGGGGAGCTCGAGCGAGTCGGGGACGTACCCGCGCGACCGGCGGAGCATCACCCCGGCCCGGGCGACCGAGTCGTCGGTCCGGGTGTGGATCGGACGGTCGTGGAGGAGGAAGGCGTCGGCGATCGGATCCAGGCGCGCCGCGGCGTCGTCGTCGGCGTAGGCGATCGGCTCGTCGGAGATGTTGCCGCTGGTCATGACCAGCGGGCGCGCGGCGACCAGGAGGTGGTGGAGCGGGGAGTAGGCCAGCATGACCCCGAGCTCCCGCGACCGGGGGGCCACGCCGGGGGCGACGCCGGCGCCGTCGCGCCAGGCGGCGATCACGATCGGCCGGGCCCGGGAGACGAGGAGCTCCTCCTCGGCCGGCTCGAGGTCGACGAGCTCCCGGGCCCCGGCGACGTCGGAGACCATCAGGGCGAACGGCTTGTCCTCCCGGTGCTTGCGGGCCCGAAGGCGATCGACCGCCGCCGGGACGTCGGCCCGGCAGGCGAGGTGGAAGCCGCCGATCCCCTTGACGGCGACGATCTGGCCGCCCCCGAGGGCGGCGAGCGCGGCTTCGAGGGCCGCCTCCCCCCGGAGGGATCCGAACCGGAGGGTCGGGCCGCAGTCGGGGCAGGCGTTCGGCTGGGCGTGGAAGCGCCGGTCGAGGGGATCCTCGTACTCGGCCTGGCAGAGGGCGCACATCCGGAAGCCGGCCATCGTGGTCAGCGGCCGGTCGTAGGGCACGCCCCGGACGATCGTGAAGCGGGGGCCGCAGTTGGTGCAGTTGATGAACGGATACCGGTACCGGCGGTCCCCCGGGTCGAGCAGCTCGGCCAGGCAGTCGGCGCAGGTCGCCGTGTCCGGGGAGACCGGGGCGTCCTGGTCGCCGCCGCCCCGGCTCGAGACGATCGCGAAGCCGGGGATGCCGGACGGCTCGAGCTCGGCCGCCTCGACGTGCTCGATCCGGGCCAGGGGCGGAGCCTCGGACCGGAGGCGCTCGAGGAACTCGTCGATCGACGGCCCGGGGCCCTCGACCTCGAGCAGGACGCCCCGGCTGTCGTTGAGGACGAACCCGTCGAGCGCGAGCTCGTGGGCCAGGCGGTAGACGTGGGGCCGGAAGCCGACACCCTGGACGGTGCCGGCCACGCGCACCTGGATCCGGCTCATCCTACGAGTTCGCGCAGGGCATCCCAGGCGCGGGCCTGCGCCTCCTGGATCCGGCTCATCCTACGAGTTCACGCAGGGCGTGCCAGGCGCTCGCCTGCGCCTCCTGGATCCGGGGGATGTGCTGGGAGCGGGTGACGATGACGTGGTCGGCCAGGGCCTGCTCGGCGATCTTGCCCCCGTCGTAGCCGACGAGGGCGACGGTCACGACCCCCCGCCGGCGGGCCTCGATCAGCGCCTCGAGCACGTTCTCGGAGTTCCCGCTCGTCGAGAAGCTGACGACCGTGTCCTGCTTGCGGGCGTGGGCGATGACCTGGCGGGAGAAGAGGGCTCCGACGCCGATGTCGTTGGCGATCGCCGTGAGGATCGGAGCGTCGTCGGAGAGGTCGAGCGACGGGTGGGGGGTGAGGCCCTTGGCCGCGGGCGGGAAGGACATGTCGGCGTAGGCGTCCATGGCGTCGGTCGAGGACCCCCCGTTCCCGAAGGTCAGGAGGCGCCCCCCGGCCTCGAAGCTCGACCGGATCGCTGCGGCCGCCGCGATCAGGGCGTCCTCGTTCTCCTCGAGCGTCTGGGCCCGGAGCACGGCGATCTCCTCGGCCTTCATCAGGACCGACGCGGCGACGTCGGCGACGACCGTCTCCGGATCCCGGGCCCGCTCGCCGAGCATCGGGTAGAGCCAGGCGGCGGCGCCCCCGTCCTGGGCGGCCCCGCCCTGGCGGCCGCGGTGCTCGAAGAAGACGTGGACGAGCTCCCAGAGCAGGTGGTAGTGGGTCTCGACCAGCTCCTGGGCGACGAAGGGATCCGGGCAACCCGGATCGAACTCCCACTCGGCCCCCCCGGCCCCGTAGCCGATCGTCAGGTAGGGGACGGTGAGGGGGTCGGCCGCCCACCCGCACGACCCGTCGAAGTCGATCACCATGTCGTCGGGCTCGGCCAGCATCCCGAGCTGCTCGGGCTCGTGGGTGATGGCCAGGGCCGGGAGGGCCCGCTTGCCGACGATCACCGGGTGGACGAACTCGACCGCCACGTGACGGGCGTCGGACCGGGCCTGGGGCGTGCAGCCGACGGCGATCAGCCGGCCGCCCCGGGCGAAGCGCTCGGACATGGCATGGCAGAGCCGGGCGATCCGCTGGGCCTCGGACGAGAAGAAGCGCTCGCCGGCCGCGACCGCCGGGGCCGGCTTCATGCCGGAGCCGGCGCTCCCGCGGCAACCTGCGTCAGCCAGTCGCGCCACTGGTCGACGCCCTCGCCCGTCTTGGCGCTCACCAGGATCCGGGGGACGTCGGGGTGAACGGCGTCGATGTTGTGGAG
>JAXDHK010000062.1:0-5974 GCA_034664545.1 Solirubrobacteraceae bacterium | reverse complement strand
CCGTTCTACTACGCCGAGGACTACCACCAGCAGTACCTCCACAAGAACCCCCGCGGCTACTGCGGGCTCGGCGGGACCGGCGTGAGCTGCCCGATCGGGCTGGCGGCGGCCGGCGGCTGACCGACCTCCGCGTCAGGGCCTGCCCGGCCGGCGCTAGCTCGAGACCCGGGCCCGGCGCCTGACCGGAGGGCGCTGAGGCCGGGCGAGCACGGCCCGGGCCTCGCGCGCGATCTCGAGGTCCTCCCGGGCGGCGATCACCAGCGTGCGCGCCGGCGCCCCGTCACCCGAGATGTCCGCGTCGCCGTCGGCCTCCCCGTTGCGGGTCGCGTCGAGCTCGAGGCCGAGGAAGCCCAGCCCGTCGAGCGCCCGGGCGCGAATCGCCGGGGCGTGCTCGCCGACCCCGCCGGTGAACGCCAGCGCGTCGAGGCCACCCAGGGCCGCGGCCATGGCCCCGATCCCGGCGCGCAGGCGGTGGAGGTAGACCTCGAGCGCCAGGACGGCCGGCGCGTCCCCCTCCCCGGCGCGGTCGAGCACCGTGCGCATGTCGGCGCTGCCCGCCAGGCCGAGGAGACCCGACTCGTGCTCGAGCGCGTCGGCCAGGTCGGGCTCGGACATGCCGGTGTGCTCGAGCAGCCAGAGGAGCAGGCCGGGGTCGATGCTCCCCGACCGGGTCCCCATCATCAGCCCCTCGAGGGGCGTGAAGCCCATCGTCGTGTCGACCGAGCGGCCGCCGGCGATCGCGCAGAGCGAGGCTCCGGCGCCGAGATGGCAGCTGATCAGGCGCAGCCTGGCGGGCGGACGCTCGAGCAGCTCGGGAGCCCGGCGGGCGACCCACCCGTGCGAGAGGCCGTGGAAGCCGTAGCGGCGGATTGGCCAGCGCTCGCGCCAGGCCGCCGGGAGCGGGTAGGTCGCGGCGGCCGCGGGGAGGCCGGCGTGGAAGGCGGTGTCGAAGCAGGCGACGGCGGGGACGTCCGGGAGCGCGGCCGAGACCCCGGCGAGGGCGTCCAGCGACTTCGGCTGGTGGAGCGGGGCCAGGTCGACGAGCGCGGCCAGCGCCGCCTCGACCTCGGCGTCGACCCGGACCGCCCGGTCGAAGCGCGGGCCGCCGTGGACGATCCGATGACCGACGACGTCGGCGTCCGCGAACCCGTCGCCCAGCGCGGCGAGCAGGGCGCCCCGGTCGACGGTCGCCCGCGGGGCCGGGAGCTCCCGGGCCGCGAGCGTCCGGTCGCCGCCGTCGAGGAGCGCCAGCTTCAGGCTGCTCGAGCCGGCGTTGACCACGAGCACGCGCACCGCCCCGGCCTATTCGCCGATCGGCCGCCCGGGCCAGGTCCAGTCGCGCACGTCGGGCGGGTCGTCGCCGAACTCGCGGGTGTAGGCCCGGTGGCGGAGCCGCTCGTCGACCATGTGCTGGCGCAGGTGCGCCGCCCGGGTGGCCAGGCCCGGGACCCGGTCGATGACGTCCATGACCAGGTGGAAGCGGTCGAGGTCGTTGAGCATCAGCATGTCGAACGGGGTCGTCGTCGTGCCCTGCTCCTTGTAGCCCCGGACGTGGATGTTGTGGTGGTTGGCGCGCCGGTAGGTGAGCCGGTGGATCAGCCACGGGTAGCCGTGATAGGCGAAGACGACCGGCCGGTCGGCGGTGAACAGGGCGTCGAACTGGCGGTCGGAGAGGCCGTGGGGGTGCTCGCCCTCGGACTGGAGGCGCATCAGGTCGACGACGTTGACCACGCGCACCCTGAGCTCGGGGAGATGCTCGCGCAGGAGCGCGGCGGCCGAGACCGTCTCGAGCGTCGGGACGTCGCCGGCGCAGGCGAGCACGACGTCGGGCTCGGCCCCGGCGTCGCTCGAGGCCCACTCGAAGATCCCGAGGCCGCGGGCGCAGTGGGCGAGCGCCTCGCCGATCGTCAGGTACTGGAGGGCCGGCTGCTTGCCGGCGACGATCACGTTGACGTACCCGCGGCTGCGCAGGCAGTGGTCGGCGACCGAGAGCAGGCAGTTCGCGTCCGGAGGCAGGTAGACCCGGACGACTTCGGCCCGCTTGTTGACCACGTGGTCGATGAAGCCGGGGTCCTGGTGGGAGAAGCCGTTGTGGTCCTGGCGCCAGACGTGGGAGCTCAGGAGGTAGTTGAGCGAGGCGATCGGGGCCCGCCACGGGATCTCGCGCGAGACCTTCAACCACTTGGCGTGCTGGTTGAACATCGAGTCGATGATGTGGATGAACGCCTCGTAGCAGTTGAACACCCCGTGGCGCCCGGTCAGCAGGTAGCCCTCGAGCCACCCCTGGCAGAGGTGCTCGCTGAGCACCTCCATGACCCGGCCGTCGACGGCCAGGTGATCGTCGTCGGGCCGGGTCTCGGCCTCCCAGACCCGGTCGGTCGCCTCGAACACGGCGGTCAGCCGGTTGGACGCGGTCTCGTCGGGTCCCACGATCCGGAAGGTCTCCGGGTTGGCGCGGATGACGTCGCGCAGCCAGACCCCGAGCACCCGGGTGGCCTCGGCCGAGCTCGCCGCCGGAGCGGGCACGTCGACCGCGTAGCCCCGGAAGTCGGGCAGATCGAGCTCCCGGAGCAGCAATCCCCCGTTGGCGTGGAGGTTGGCGCCCATCCGCAGCTCGCCCGCCGGGGCGAGCGCCCCGATCTCGGGCCGGAGCCCGCCCCGGGCGTCGAAGAGCTCCTCCGGGCGGTAGGAGCGCAGCCACTGCTCGAGCTGGGCGAGGTGGCCGGGGTCGGTCCGGACGGCGGCGAGCGGGACCTGGTGCGAGCGGAAGGACCCCTCGGCCGGGAGCCCGTCGACGACCTTGGGGCCGGTCCACCCCTTGGGCGTGCGCAGCACGATCATCGGCCACCGGGGCCGGGCCGTGTCCCCGTCGACCCGGGCGCGGTGCTGGATCCCGGCGATCTCGTCGGCGACCTCGGCGAGGGTGGCCGCCATCAGCTGGTGCATGACCGCCGGATCCGACCCCTCGACGAACCGGGGGGCGTAGCCGTAGCCCTCGAGCAGGGCCCGGAGCTCGGCCTCGGGGATCCGGGCGAGCAGCGTCGGGTTGGCGATCTTGTAGCCGTTGAGGTGGAGCACGGGGAGCACCGCCCCGTCGCGGGCGGGGTTGAGGAACTTGTTCGAGTGCCAGCTCGCGGCCAGGGGGCCGGTCTCGGCCTCCCCGTCGCCGATCACGCAGCAGACGAGGAGATCCGGGTTGTCGAACGCGGCCCCGTAGGCGTGGACCAGGGCGTAGCCGAGCTCGCCGCCCTCGTGGATCGAGCCCGGCGTCTCGGGCGCCACGTGGCTGGGGATCCCGCCGGGGAAGGAGAACTGGCGAAAGAGCCGCCGCAGCCCCTCCTCGTCGCGCCCGATGTGGGGGTAGACCTCGGTGTAGGTGCCCTCGAGGTAGGTGTTGGCGACCAGCCCGGGGCCCCCGTGCCCGGGGCCGGCGACGTAGATGGCGCTCAGCCCGCGGGCCTTGATCAGGCGGTTGAGGTGGGCGTAGATGAAGTTCAGCCCCGGGGTCGTCCCCCAGTGGCCGATCAGGCGGGGCTTGACGTGCTCGGCCCGGAGGGGCTCGCGCAGGAGCGGGTTGTCGAGCAGGTAGATCTGACCGACCGACAGGTAGTTCGCCGCCCGCCAGTAGGCGTCGAGCAGGCCGAGCTCGGTCGTGTCGAGCGGGGCCGCGGGCGTGGTCAGGGTCGTGCTCATGGAGTCCTATCGGGTCGGTCGTCTGGCGGTGGTGGCGGGAATCGACGCCGTCATCGCGCGGGCGTCAGGCGAGCGCGCGTGCGCATCAACTCGAGCATGAAGTCGCGGATCGCCAGCTCGAGCTGGCGCGGGACGCGCGCGTCGGGCCCGCGTATCCCGGCGCAGTCCTCGAGGGCGGCCAGGACCTGCTCGAGGCGTCGCACGCGGAGCTCGAGGTCGGCAGGGTCAGCGAGGGCGGCCGGCTCGGGCGCAGGGAAATCGGGCATCCAGCGGTTATCCCAATTGTCGCCCGTGGCTACGACGGAACTCCGCCGCAGGCAGTCTGCGGCGAACTACGTAGCCGCGCCGCCCGCGCCGACTCCCTCGTCAACCGGCGCCGCGTCGGTGGACCTGCTTCTGCGAGTACATGTCGGCGTCCGCCCGGGCGGTGAGATCGTCGAGCGTGTCGGTCGCCATGAGCCCAGCCAGGCCGACGGTGAACGTGCCGGCGGCCGGACCGAGCTCGAGGGCCGCCCGGATCGCCTCGACCCGGGGCCGGCAGGCCGCGAGCTCGGTGTTCGAGAAGCCGCAGACGAACTCGTCGCCGCCGACGCGGACGATCGGGTCGTAGGAGCGGAGCCGCGACTTGAGGGCGCCGACGACGTCCCGGAGCAGCGCGTCGCCGGCGGCGTGGCCCTCACGGTCGTTGAGCTCCTTGAGCCCGTCGACGTCGACGAAGGCGAGCACGAACGGCTCGCCCGACCGACGCGACCGGTCGATCTCGTTCTGGAGGGTGATCAGCCCGAGGTCGCGCATGTAGGCCCCGGTCAGGCTGTCGAGCTGGGCGTGCTCGAGCTCGATTCGGGCCTGTCCGCTGTCGGCGCCCGCCTGCGCCCGGTCGGCCGCCGCTCGCTGGCGGTCACTCGCCGCGTCGGCCCGGTCGGCCGCCGCCTCGTCGCGGACGCCCCCGCTCGCGACCAGGAGGGCCCGGATGGTCGAGTCCCGGGACTCCTCGGTGGCCATCAGGGCCTCCTCCTGCTGCCCGGCGACCCGGTCGCGGGCGTCGGCCGCGAGGTCGCGCGACCCGGCGGTGACGTCGCGCTGGCGGGCCGTCTCCTGGCGGCGGTTCTCCGGGCCGCTGCCCGCCGTCTCGCCAACCGGCGCGGTGGCTCGCGCCGCTCCCCCGGCGATCGGGACGGGGACCCCGCCTGGCCGCTCGGCCCCGCCCGCGCGGGCCCGGGCCTTCGCCTCGAGGCTCGGGGATCCCGGGTGACCCGGGCCGGGCCAGGGGGTCAGCAGGAGGAGCAGGCGGGTGTCCGAGAGCGCGCGCACGGCGTGGCGCTCACCCGGCTCGAAGGTCACCACGAGGCCGGGCGCCCCGACCACGCGGACGCCCGCGGGCGTCGTCACCTCGACCGCCCCGGCCACGATCAGGACCCAGGCCCGCTCGTGGACCTGATGCTCCTGCAGGCGCTCCCCCGCCGGGATGGCCAGGGCGATGGCGCGGGCGTCGTCGGCCGAGGCGAGGATCGCCGGAGCGTGCGGCTCGAGGTCGAGGCTGCTGAGGTCCCAGGTCTTCACCGCGTCGCCCGAGCTGCGGTCATCGCGCGCCCGCGCTGAGGCGATCGCGCTCCTCGAGGTAGGGGGCCAGGTAGCGGGAGGCGATCTTGGTCGGGGGCGACCAGGTCGGCGCGTCGGTGACCTCCGACTCGACGGGCCGCCCCCCGACGATCCGCGCGCTCAGGTAGCACGGCGCGCCACCGGTCAGGAGCATCCCCCGGAGCACGGGCGCGAACGGCGCCGGGTCGACCGGGAGGCCGCAGGCGGCCGCGATCGAACGGGCCGCGGTGTCGGCCTGCTGGGCGCCGAGCCCGCCCTGCTTGATCGGGAAGTCGGTCGCGTCCCCGGCGGCATAGACGCGCTCGAGGCCGGACACCCGGCACTGGGAGTCGACGGGGATGAACCCGTGGTCGGCGGCCCTCAGACCGCGCACGGCGGGACCGTCGAGCTCGGGCAGGGCGACGACCCGGTCGACCTCGATGCGCCGGCCACCGGGGTCGATGACCACGTGGCGCCCGTCGGGCACTTCGCAGGTGGCGCCGGTGACGATCGTGATCCTCCGCTCGGCCAGGAGCTCCGCCACGGCCCGGCTCGCGCCGTCCCCGAAGATCTCCAGCGGCGCCTCCTCGGGCGTGACGAGCGTGACCGCGAGCTCGACGTTCATGGCGTAGGCGCGCTCGGCCGTCATCAGGGCGAGCTCGTAGATCGGCAGCGGCCAGCCGAGCCGGGCCGGGACGACGAA
>JAXDHK010000061.1:0-5319 GCA_034664545.1 Solirubrobacteraceae bacterium | reverse complement strand
GCCGGTCAGATGATCGCGTCCCCGTCCGCCCCCCGGCCGGCCGGCCCGACGATCTCGACCCCGTCCGCCCCCCATCCGGCCGGTCAGACGATCTCGTCCCGTCCGCCCCCGGGCGGGCCACTCAGATGATCGTCCCGTGCCCGACGACCAGCTCGCCGGCCATGAGGCAGCCGAGCTGGCCCGGGGCGATGCCCCCGGGGGCCGGGTCGAGCAGCTCGAGCTCGATGCGGTCCTCGCGCGGCCCGTCGACGATCCGGCAGGCCAGCGGACGCTGGCGGTAGCGGAGCTTGACCGCGTCGGCGCCCGGCCGGTGGACCACGACGTCGCCGAGGGTCACCCGCCGCGCCTCGAGCTCGGCCCGGCCGCCGACGATCACGGTGTCCCCCACCTTCTCGAGCACGTAGAGCGGCTCGCCCCCGCCGACCCCGAGCCCCCGGCGCTGGCCGACCGTGTACTCGTGCTGGCCGCGGTGGCGCCCGAGCCTCCGGCCGGCCCGGTCGACGATCGGCCCCGGGCGCGGGTCGGCGCCCCCGTGACGCGCGAGGAAGGCGGCTCGACCGGTCCCGGCCAGGAAGCAGAGGTCCTGGGAGTCGGGCTTTCCCGCCACCGGGAGCCCGGCTCGGGCGGCCAGCGCCCGGACCTCCTCCTTGCGCAGCTCGCCCAGCGGGAAGCGCAGCCGGGCGATCGAGGCCGGGCCGAGGCCGGCCAGCATGTAGCTCTGGTCCTTGGCCGGGTCGGCCGCCACCCGGAGGAGCCCCCCCTCGACACGCGCGTAGTGGCCGGTGGCCAGGGCCGGGGCCCCGAGCCGGGCGGCGAGGGCGAGCATCTCGTCGAGGCGAACGTTCCCGTTGCACCGCACGCACGGATTCGGGGTCAGGCCAGCCGCGTGGTCGGCCACCCACGGCTCGACCACCCCGGCCCGGAACTCGGCCCGGAGGTCGACCGACAGATGGGGAAGCCCCATCCCGTGGGCCAGGGCCCGGGCTCCCCGGACGGCCTCCGGCGAGCAGCAGCTCCGGTCCCCGTCGTTGGCCGGGTCCGACCACAGCTCGAGGGTCACGGCCACGGCTCCGGGCCCCGTGAGGAGGGCGGCCACGGCGCTGTCGACCCCCCCGCTCATCGCCACCAGCGTCCGTCCCGGGTCGGCCGGAAGGTCGGCATTCGCCCGGGCGGCCGACCCGAGCGCCCGGTGGAGGGCGTCGGCGGCGAGCTCGGCCGCGTGGTGGCGGCCGGGCGAGAGGCCGCCGAGCTCGCCGGCGATCTCGGCCGGGCCGATCCGGGCCGCCTCCAGGAGCGGGCGGCCGCGGAGGAGTCCGACCGCGGCGCTTCCGGCGGCGATCGCCGCCCCGCAGCCCGAGGCGTCGAAGCCGGCGTCTGACACCCGTCGCCCGTCGAGGGCGATCGAGATCCGGACGAGGTCGCCGCACGCCGCGCCCCCCGCCGCGCCGGTGTGGGCGCCCGTCGGGGTGTGGCCCCGGGCGAGCGGCCGGTCGAGGTGCTCGGCGTACGGGCTCACCGCGCCGAGTCTAGGGGCCCGGTTCGGACGGTAGCCCGTCGACGGCGAGCGCCCGGTTCGCGTACCGGAGGTCGTCGGTCACCTCGGGCCCGAACCATCCGGGCGGCTCGAAGGCGTCGCTCCGCTCCTCGGACTCGAACTCGACCTCGACGACCACCAGCCCCTCGAGATCGCCGGTGTAGACGTCGAGCTCGATCGTCAGGCCCCCGTCCCCGGGGATCAGGTGGCGGGTCTTCGATACCCGGCGCCCCTCGCTGAGCGGCCAGAGCGATCCGAACCGGCGCTCGTCGATCTCGAACTCCTCCTCGACCCGGATCCGCCCGGCCCCGGACTTCACGGTCAGGAGGGCCCGCCCGGCCCGGCGGCGCAGACGAACCTCGACCGGGCCCTCGAAGGCGATGTACCCCTGCTCGATCGGCTCCGCCGGGTGTCGCCCAAGGTCGTCGGGCAGCTCGGCGACCAGGAACTTCCGCTCGATCTCAGACCCGGACGCCATCCTCCGCCCCAGCGGCGGCCTCCGCCCGCGCGGCTTCGAGGTACCGGCGCACCCGTCGGCGGAACGCCTTCGGGCGCTCGGCGTAGATTCGCGCCCCGAGTCGGACGGCCTCGCCCTGGATCTCTGCCCGCCGCTCGGCGATCAGCCCGAGCAGGGGGCCGGGGTCGACGGGGACCGGCGGCCTCGTCCCGGCTTCGTCGTCGGCGAAGAGGCCGGCCAGGACGGCCAGGTCGTGGTCGTCGCCCAGGAGCTCCGAGAGTCGGTGGGCCTCGTCGGCCTGGGCTTCGATCACCCCGGGCCAGGCCGGGGAGACGAGGCGCTGGTGGTACCAGAGGTCCTTGACCCGCTTGCGCCAGTCGTGGAGGTGCTCGACCGTCGGATCCTCCTCGACCGCCGCGAAGGCCCGGCGGCCCCGGCGGTAGGCCACCTCCATCCCGCCGGCGACCGTCGTCCAGTCGGCCTGCTCGAGCGGCCAGTCCTCGATCCGGCCGGCCACGCCGTCGAGTACCCCCACCACCTCCGTCCGCCCCGAGCCGGCGCCCCCGGCGGCCCGGGAGGTGGCCGCCTGGACCCGAAGATGGTCGCGCAGGGTGAAGTCGTCCGCCGGCAGCCGGGCGACGTACCGGTCGGCCAGCTTCTCGACCGTCTCGACCATGACGTCGGCGTCCCGGGCCCCGGATATCAGCCGGGCGGCGTCGCGGAGCGCCCGGTTCTCCTGGCGATAGACCCGCTTGCCGAGACCGGTCCGGACCATCCGCAGGGCGGCCCGGGTCTTCTTCAGGCTCTTTCGCGCCTCGTGGACCGCCTCGACCGGGTCGGCCTCGAAGTCGTCGCGCAGGAGCGTCGTCGCCGTCGCGAGCTCCTCCCGGATGCACCGGCGGACCGAGGTCGGGACGTCCTCGGTGAAATCGAGCGTGTATGCCATTCGGGGTCTCCGTTCTCGTGGCCGCCGCGCGACCGCTTCGGGGGTCCTCCGCGTCCCGCGAAGGACCGCTCCAGCCTAATCGGGTGCCTACCCCGGCCGAAGGCTCCTCACCCTCCGTCCCCCGCCCTGACCCGGCCTACTGACCGGCGCTCGTCTGCTCGGCCCGCTGGGCGTCCTGCTGGCTCTGGCTGACCGCTCCCTGCGCCGCACCGACCGATCGCTCGAGCCCACCGACGCCGGGTGCCTGGGCCGGCGGCTTGGCCGGCGAGCCCCCGCCCCCGCACCCGGCGAGCCCTCCGGCGACGAACAGCGCGATCAAGAGCCTGCGACCCATCACTCGAGCATCGGCATCCGGGCCGCCCGGGTTGAGCCGGCCGATCCCCCGGGGTCAGGAGACGACGACCGACCCGGTCATGAAGGCGTGGAACTGGCAGTGATAGGCGAACGTCCCGGCCGTGCTGAACCTGATCGTCTTGCTCTGTCCCTGCTGGAGCGATCCCGTGTCGAAGGTCGGCCCGGCGTCGGCCGTCGCCGTGTGGGCGGTCGGATCCCGGTTGGTGAAGGTGATGGTCCCGCCCCGCTTGAGGAGGACCGTCGGCGGGGCGAACTTGTAGGAGACGATCCTGACCTTCGCGGTCTGGGTGCTCGGAGCCGCCGACCCCGGGTTCGCCGATGGCGTCGGCTTGGCATTGGACGTCGTCGACGAGCTCGATCCGCATCCGGCGATCACGGCCGCGGCGCCCAGGACCGGAAGGAGGCGTCGGACCGAGGGCACGCCGCGCTTGTTGGTCGCGCCTCCCACCCCGGTCACGCTACTCCGTCGGCGCGGCGGCTGCCCGCCGGCTCCGGCGCCGGTTGTGTCGCCCGGAGTCCCAGCTCTGCCAGCTGGCGCGCGTCGACCGGCGCCGGGGCCCCGGTCAGCGGGTCGGATCCGCTCGCGGTCTTCGGGAACGCGATCGCGTCGCGGATCGACTCGCGGCCGGCCAGGAGCGTGACGATCCGGTCGATGCCGAAGGCGATCCCTCCGTGGGGCGGGGCCCCGTACCGGAGGGCTTCGAGGAGGAAGCCGAACCGGGCCTCGGCCTCGTCCTCGTCGAGGCCGATCGCCGCGAACACCTGCCGCTGGACCTCGGGCGTGTGGATACGGATCGACCCGCCCCCGAGCTCGTTCCCGTCGACCACCAGGTCATACCCCCGCGACCGCAGGCGCCCGGGATCGGCGAACGAGAGCTCGGTCTCCCCCGGCGCCGGGGCCGGAGCGGTGAACGGATGGTGGAGCGCGTCCCACCGCGCCCCCGTCTCGTCGTACCCGAACATCGGGAAGTCGACCACCCAGAGCGGATCGTGGCGCCCCTCGGGGATCAGGCCGTACCGGCCGGCCAGCTCGAGGCGCAGGGCCCCGAGCGACTGGGCGGCGACCTCGGCCCGGTCGGCGACGAACAGCAGCAGGTCCCCGTCCCCGGCTTCGAGCGCCCGGTTGACGGCGGCAACCTGCTCGGGGGTGAAGAACTTCTCGAGGTTCGACCGCCATCCCCCGCCGGCGACGTAGATCGGGGCGACCGCCCGGGCCCCGTAGCGCTGGACGACCTCGCTGAGGCCGTCGAGCTCAGACCGGGCGAGCTCGAGCGGCCCGGCGTTCAGGGCCCGGACGACCCCGCCCGACCCGAGCACCCGCTCGAAGACCTTGAACTCGCTGCCCCGGACCGCGTCGCTGACGTCGCGGATCTCCAGGCCGAACCGGGTGTCGGGCCGGTCGGATCCGAAGCGGAGCATCGCCTCGTCGTAGGGGAGGCGCGGCCACGGGATCGGGGGGACGGGGAGATTGCCGACGGCGAACACCTCGGTCATCAGGCCCTCGACCAGATCGATGATGTCGTCCTCGTCGACGAAGGACAGCTCGACGTCGAGCTGGGTGAACTCGGGCTGGCGATCGGACCGCAGGTCCTCGTCACGGAAGCACCGGGCGATCTGGAAGTAGCGCTCGTACCCGGCGATCATCAGCAGCTGCTTGAAGAGCTGGGGCGACTGGGGCAGGGCGTAGAAGGAGCCCGGGCTCATCCGGGCCGGGACGAGGTAGTCCCGGGCGCCCTCCGGGGTCGACCGGGTCAGGATCGGGGTCTCGATCTCGAGGAAGTCCCGGTCGCCCAGGTGGGAGCGCATGGTCGCGATCAGGGCGTGGCGGAGCTCGATCGCCCGGCGCATCTGCTCCCGGCGAAGGTCGAGGTACCGGTAGCGGAGGCGGAGCGTCTCGTCGACCGGCCCGTCCTCGTCGACCGGGAACGGCGGGGTCAGAGCTCCGGCCAGGGGCTCGAGCGCCTCGACCGAGATCTCGATCGCCCCGGTCGGGAGGCTCGGGTTCACCGTCTCCGGGCTCCGGCGGAC
>JAXDHK010000060.1:0-10999 GCA_034664545.1 Solirubrobacteraceae bacterium | reverse complement strand
TCTTCCAGAGCGGGGAGCGCGAGATCCGCGACGCGGCCGAGGCCCTGACCGGCCGGCTCGGCCCCCGGGTCGAGGTGCTCCCGCTCTACGCCCGCCTCTCCCACGCCGAGCAGCGGCGGGTGTTCGCCCCCCACCGGGGCCGGCGGGTCGTCCTCGCCACCAACGTCGCCGAGACCTCGCTCACCGTCCCGGGGATCGGGTCGGTCGTCGACCCGGGGACGGCCCGGATCAGCCGCTACAGCGGCCGCCTCAAGGTCCAGCGCCTCCCGATCGAGCCGATCTCCCAAGCCTCGGCCGACCAGCGCAAGGGCCGGTGCGGGCGGACCTCCGACGGGATCTGCATCCGCCTCTACTCCGAGGAGGACTTCGCCGGCCGGCCCGACTTCACCGAGCCCGAGATCCTCCGGACGAGCCTCGCATCCGTCCTGCTCCAGATGGCCGCCCTCGGCCTGGGCGAGGTCGAGGACTTCGGGTTCCTCGACCCGCCCGACCCCCGCCAGATCCGCGACGGGATCGCCGTGCTCGAGGAGCTCGGCGCCTTCGCCTCCCCCGCCCCCGGGTCGCCTCCCCGCCTGACCCCCCTCGGCCGCCAGCTCGCCCGGCTCCCGGTCGATCCCCGCCTCGGGAGGATGGTGCTCGAAGCCGACCGGCTGGCCTGCGCCGACGAGGTCATCGTCATCGCCGCCGCCCTCTCGATCCAGGAGCCCCGGGAGCGCCCCCCGGAACACCGGGCCGCCGCCGACGCCCAGCACGCCCGGTTCGCCGACGACCAGTCCGACTTCCTCAGCTACCTCAACCTCTGGCGCCACGTCGCCGACCGCCAGCGCGAGCTGTCCGGAAGCCAGTTCCGCAAGCTCTGCCGGGCCGAGTTCCTCCACTACATGCGCGTGCGCGAGTGGCAGGATCTCGTCACCCAGCTCCGCCAGGCCGCCCGCCGAGCCGGGGTGAGCATCAACCACGAGCCGGCCGACCCCGACCACGTCCACATCGCCCTCCTCGCGGGCCTCCTCTCCCAGATCGGCCTGCGCAACGTCGCCCGGCGCGACTACGACGGCGCCCGGGGGGCGCGCTTCGCCATCTTCCCGGGGTCCGCCCTCGCCCGGCGGCCGCCGTCCTGGGTGATGGTGGCCGAGCTCGTCGAGACCGGACGCCTCTGGGGGCGTACCGCCGCCCGGATCCGGCCCGACTGGATCGAGCCGCTCGCCGGCCACCTCCTCCGGCGCACCTACGACGACCCCCGTTGGGACGCCCGGCGGGGGGCCGTCGTCGCCACCGAGCGGGCCACCCTCCACGGCCTCCCGGTCGTGGCCGGCCGCACCATCGCCTACCACCGGATCGACCCGGCCTTCGCCCGCGACCAGTTCATCCGCCGGGCGCTGCTCGACGGCGACTGGACCCCGGCCCGTCCCCACGAGTTCCTCGCTCACAACCGCGGCCAGATCGCCGCGGTCGAGGCACTCGAGCACCGGGCCCGACGCCGGGACATCCTCGCCCCGACCGAGACCCGGTTCGCCTTCTTCGACGCCCGCATCCCCCCCACCGTGGTCAGCGCCGCCCACTTCGAGCGGTGGTGGTCGCGCCGGCGCGGCGAACAGCGCCATCGGCTCGACTTCACCCGGGAGCTGCTCGTCGACCCGGCCGCCGCCGGCGCCCTCGACCCCGGAGCCCGACCCGACGCCTGGCGCCAGGACGACCTCGTCCTCCCCCTGAGCTATCGGTTCGAGCCCGGCGAGGAGCACGACGGCGTCACCGTCGAGGTCCCTCTGACCGGCCTGGCCCGGCTGCGGCCCGACGGATTCGACTGGCTCGTCCCGGGGCTGCGCGAGGAGCTCGTGACCGCGCTGATCCGGTCGCTGCCCAAGGAGCTCCGGCGGCCGCTCGTCCCGGTCCCGGCCCTGGCCGCCGAGGTCGTCGAGCGCCTCCACCCCCGGCTCGGACCCCTCCGCCCGGCCCTGGCCGCCGAGCTCGAGCGCCTACGCGGAGTCCCCATCCCGCCCGAGGCGTTCGACCCGTCCAAGCTGCCCCCGCACCTGCGCATGACCTTCCGGGCCGTCGACGACCAGGGCGACGTGCTCGGGCAGGACGCCGACCTCGACCGCCTCCGGGCCGCCCTGCGCCCCCGCCTCCGGGCCGCCCTCGCCGAGGCCACGCTCGGGCTCGAGCGCCACGGCCTCCACACCTGGACGATCGGGACCCTCCCCCGGAGCGTCGCCCTCGCCGGGACCGACGGCGCCGTCCGCGCCTATCCGGCCCTGGTCGACGAGGGCGACGCCGTCGGGGTGCTCGCCTTCGAGACCGAGGCCGCCCAGGGCACGGCGATGCACGCCGGGACCCGCCGCCTCCTTCGCCTGAGCCTCCCCTCCCCGGCCCGGGCGGCCGAGCGGAGCCTGACCGGCCCGGAGACGCTCACCCTGGCCGCGGCGCCCCACCCGAGCCTCGCGGCCGTGCTTGAGGACGCCACCGTCGCCGCCGTCGACCGGCTGATCGCATCCGCCGGGGGCCCGGCCTGGACCGAGTCCGAGTTCGCCGCCCTCCGCGACCGGGTCAGCGCCGGCCTGGCCACCGCCACCGCCGAGGTCCTCCGGGGAATCGTCGCCGTCATCGCCGCCCGGGCCGAGGTCCACCGTCGTCTCGCGGCACTGCCCCCGGACCCCGCTCTCGAGCCCGCCCGGCTCGACCTCGCCACCCAGCTCGGGAGCCTCGTCTATCCGGGCTTCGCCGCCGCCACCGGGGCCGATCGGCTCCCCGACGTCGCCCGGTACCTGGCGGCCGCCGCCCGGCGGGCCGAGCGCCTCCCCGGGACCCGAGCCCAGGACGCCGACCGGATGCGCGTCGTCCACGAGCTCGAGCTCGACCACCGCCGGCGCCTGGCCGACCGGCCCGACTCACCCGCGCTCCACGAGGTCAGCTGGATGCTCCAGGAGCTCCGGGTCAGCTCCTTCGCCCAGGGCGTCGGCGTCCGCGGTCAGGTCTCGGCCAAGCGCATCCGTCGGGCCCTCGAAACCACCGACGACGACGCCTGACCGCGGTGAACCCGCCCGCGCGCAGTGCGCCGAGCCCGGCTCGACGCCTCCCCGTCCACCTGACCGTCCTCCTCGTCCTCCTCCCGGCCGGCCTCGCCGCCTGCGCCGACGCCGGCCGACCCCGTTCCGAGGCGGCGACCCCGCCCCGCCCCGCCGGCTCGACCCGGCCGGTCGAGGAGGACGTCGGCCAGACCCTCCTGATCTCCTTCGCCGGCCTGGAGGAGCCGGCCTACGTGGCGCGGATCCTCCGCCGGCGCCGGGCGGCCGGGGTCATCCTGACCGGGGAGAACGTCGCCTCACCCGCACAGGTGCGGGCCCTCACCGCCGCGCTCGAGCGCTCGGCCGGGGGGCGGGCCCTGATCGGCGCCGACCAGGAGGGCGGGTCCACCCGGACGCTCCCGTTCGCGCCGGCGGCCGCCGGCCAGTCCGACCAGCCCACGCCGGCCGCCGCCGGGGCCGCGGCCCGGGCGACCGGGCGGGCCCTCGGCCGCCTCGGCCTGAACCTCGACTTCGCGCCGGTGGCCGACGTCGCCGCCGGCCCCGACTCGATCCTGAGCTCCCGCGCCTACCCCGGCCGGGCCCCCGCCGTCGCCGCCGCCACCCGGGCCGCAGTCACCGGGTACGCCGCCTCCGGGGTGGCCGCCACGGCCAAGCACTTCCCCGGCCTGGGCGCGGCCACGGTCAACACCGACGCGACCCCGGCCACCGTGGCCAGCCCGGCGCCCACCCTCCGCGCCCGGGACCTCGCGCCCTTCCGGGCGGCGATCACCGCCGGGGTCCCCCTGGTCATGGCCTCCCACGCCCTCTACCCGGCGCTCGACCCGACCCGGATCGCCTCGCAGTCCCCGGCCATCCTCGGACGCCTCCTCCGAGGATCTCTCGGCTTCCGGGGGGTGGTGGTCACCGACTCGATCGAGGCCGGGGCCGTCCGGCGGCGCTCGAGCGTCGCCTCGGCGGCGGTCCGGTCGATCGCGGCCGGGGCCGACCTCGTCCTCATGACCGGGCCCGGCTCCTACCACCTGATCTACCCGCGCCTGGTCGCCGCGGCCCGCCGGTCCCCGGCGTTCCGCCGCCGGATCGCCGACGCCGCGGCCCGGGTGCTCGCCCTCCGCCGCCGGCTCGGGCTCCCGGCCTGACGCCGAGGCACCCCCCCTCGGCCCGGCACCGATCAGCCGGGCAGATCCTCGTCGAGGACCGGGTCGTGCTCGATCGCATGGACCGAGCAGAGGAAGGCCTGACCGCCCTCGCGGGAGGCCTCGATCTCGTCGGCGGTCAGCCTCGCGCCGCAGACCTCGCAGGTCTGGCCGAGGTTGTCGTCGACTGTGCGCTCTTCGAGACTCACGCGATTCGCCTCCGTCTGGTTGGCTCGGCCGTGCCGGTGGGCTCGCGGGATCGGCGCCGGGGCCGGTCCCCGCGAGCTCGGAGCATGGCACGACCCTCGGCCGGACACCACCCCGCCCCCCGCCCGCCTGGCGACACCCGACGGCCGGGCCCCGCCGGTCGTCTCCTAGACTCGCGGGATGCCCGCCCCGCCCGCCGGCCCGCCCGCTCCGGGACCGGCTCCGGGGACGCCGGCGGCCGCCACCCTGGCCCGGGTCCCGCCCCAGGGCCTCTTCGTCCTCGGGGCGCTCGCCCAGTACGTCGGCTCGTCGTTCGCCGTCCTCCTCTTCGCGGTCGTCCCCGCCTCGGGGGTGGCCTGGCTGCGGGTCCTGACCGCGGGGGTGGCCCTCGGGATCTGGCGGCGGCCGTGGGGGACCCGGTGGAGCGCCCGGCGCCTCGGGTTGGCCGGGGCGTTCGGGCTGACCCTGACGTCGATGAACCTCTGCTTCTACCTGGCGATCGACCGGCTGCCCCTGGGGACGGCGGTGGCGATCGAGTTCTGGGGGCCGATCGCCGTGGCCACGCTCGGGTCGCGCAGCCGCCGGGACGCGGTCGCCCTGGCCCTGGCCGTGGCCGGGGTCCTCCTCCTCGCCGACATCCACCTGGCGGGAACCCCGGCCGGAGTGGCCTTCGCCGTGGCCGCCGGGGGTCTCTGGGCGGTCTACGTCGTCCTCGGCCACCGCATCGCCGCCGACCCGGGCCTGCGCCCGCGCGACGGCCTGGCCGCCGGGATGGGCATCGGAGCCCTGGCCTTCGCGCCCTTCCTCGCCGCCGGGGCCGGCCCGGCCTTCGCCTCCCCGTGGCGCCTGGCCGCGTGCGTGGTCGTCGGCCTGCTCTCGAGCGTCGTCCCCTACGCCCTCGAGCAGCTCGCGATGGTCCGCCTCCCCCGGGCGCGCTTCGCCCTCCTCCTCTCGCTCCTGCCGGCCACGGCCGCGGTGGTCGGCGCCGTCATTCTGGAGCAGCTCCCGAGTGCGCTTGAGGTGGCCGGCATCGGACTGGTGGTTGCGGCCTCGGCCGTGCGCAGCCACGAGGCGCCGTCGGGGCCGACACGGCGGTAAGCGGCGATGCCTGCCCTCGGGTCAGGGCCCATCGCCCAGCACGAGCCCCCGCCAGCGCCCCACCGGAGGATCCCCGTCGCCGACGCGGGCCGGGCCGATCCGCCGCCAGAGGGTGGCCGCTTCGTGGGCCTGGAGCGCCGTGGGCGGAGGGCTCGGATCGCGGAGCCCCGCGAGGGTGAGGGAGTCGATCATGCGCGCCTGTCCGACCACCAGGATCGAGCGCAGGAGCCAGGCCGGGGCCGTCTCGATCGCCTCCTCGACCACCGGACGTCCATCCAGGACGATGCGCGTGTGGGACCGGACCGCGCCCGGCTCCTCGCCCTCCCGCCCGAGGACGAGCGTCTCGCGCAGGAGCACGCCGGCGGCCGCCGCGAGCTCGATCCGCGTCTCGCGCACCAGGGCGCAGCCGCCGGCCGCGATCAGCGGCTGGGCGAGCCAGACGAGGCGGGCGCCGGGTCGCAGGCGCGCCTGGACGCAGACCCGGGCCGCAGGACCGCCGCGGGCGTGGTGGGCGACGGTCGCCCCGAGCTCGACGATCTCCACCGCCGCGCCGCGGTCGAGGTCGATCTCGATCCTCGCCTCGTCGCCGCCCAGGAGCGAGGCCCGGCTCTGGACGAGCGCGACCCGGGCCAGGCGCCCGCCGCGGGAGAGCACCCGGGGTCGCCACGGCTCGGTCCCGGACACCTCGCTCACCACCGTATCCCCGCCGCGGCGTACGGCCCGGATGGCGACCCGGGTTTCAGGCGGGGCGATGGCCAAGGTGACGGTGGGACACCGGGCCGACCGGATCGTCGCCGCCGAGACGGAGCGGCTCGAGGCCCCCGTGCCGGTGAGGCGCCGGAGGCCCGGGATCGAGACTCACCAGGGTCCCCCGCCGCCAGGCCCCGACCCGGTTCTCGACCCAGGCGGCGAGCGCGTCGACGCAGGCGGGGTCGCGGAGGCTGACCGCGAGCGTCGGGAGCGACCCCCGCTGGCGGGCGGCGTCGGCCAGCATGAGCTCGACGTCGGCGCCGACGTGGGGCGCGAGGTCGACCTTGTTGATGACGAGCAGATCCGATCGGGCCACCCCGGGCCCCCCCTTGCGGGGGACGTCGTCGCCCCCGGCGCAGTCGAGGACGAAGATCTGGGCGTCGGCCAGGGCCGGGCTGAACGAGGCGGTCAGGTTGTCGCCCCCGCTCTCGACGAAGACGACGGCGAGGGGGCCCTCCGAGCGTTCGAGCTCCTCGACGGCCTGGAGGTTCATCGAGATGTCGTCCCGGATCGCCGTGTGCGGGCAGCAGCCGGTCTCGACCGCCTCGATCCGCTCGGGCGGGAGGACCCCCTCGTCGCGCAGGAAGCGGGCGTCCTCGGTCGTGTAGATGTCGTTGGTGACCACCCCGAGCTCGAGCCGGTCGGCCAACGCCCGGCAGAGCGCCGCGATCAGGGAGCTCTTCCCCGTCCCGACCGGGCCGCCGACGCCGATCCGGAGCGCCCGGAGGGGGGGCTCAGCTGGCAAAGAGCCTCCCGGCCCGGGGCGCGTGGGCCCGGCGGTCGAGCAGCGGGGTCGCGCGGCTCGGGATCGCCGTCGCCCCCGACCGCCCGGCGGCCGCCGCCGCGGCGGCGCGGGCCAGGTCCTCGATCTCCGCCTCGACGGCGGCCACCCACCCGACGGCCGCCGCCGTGTCGAGCGCGATCAGCTTGACGGCGGCCGAGGCGACCGCCGCCGCGTCCTCGTAGAGGCTGAGCCGGGCGGCGGCCGGCGGCGGGATCCCGGCCGCCCGGCAGGCGGCGCCGAGGGCGACCGCCCGGGGCGAGAGCGCGCTCGCCCCGAGATAGGCGGCGAGCAGCCGGTCCTCGGGCCAGAGGGCGGTCGCCGTGCGCAGCAGCCCGAGCCCCAGCCGCCGATCCGCGGCCCGGACCGCCGGGACCGGGGTCCGAGCGGCCGCCTCGGCGTCGAGGGCGAGCAGGTCCTCAAGCCCCGCGGCCCCGGCGGCGGCCGCGGCCAGCGCCGCCTGGGTGCTCCCGACCGTGTGGAGCCGGGCCCGGATGAACCCCGGGACCCCGGGCGCATCGAGCCCCTCGGCGACCGCCGCCTCGAGGCCCCCCGAGTGGGCGTAGCCCCCGGTCGGGGTCCGCCCGTCGGCCAGGAGCAGCTCGAGCACCCGGCTCAAAACAGCGAGTAGCGCTGGGCGAGGGGGAGCTCGTGCGCCGGGGCGGGGACGACCTCCTCGCCGTCGACGGTGACCACGAACGTCTCCGGATCGACCCCGATCGCCGGGAGGGCGTCGTTCTCCGGCAGGTCGGCCTTGCCGATCCCGCGGGTGTCGGCGACGGCCACCAGCCGCCGGGTCAGGCCGAGGCGCTCGGCCAGGCCGTCCTCGAGCGCGGCGGCCGAGACGAAGGACAGGCTCAGGTGGGGCGCGGCCGACGGGGCGGCCCCGAACATCGGCCGGCCGAGCACGGGCTGGGGAGTCGGGATCGAGGCGTTGGCGTCGCCGATCGGCGCCCAGACCACGGCGCCGGCCTTGAGCACCAGCCTCGGCCGCACCCCGAAGAAGGCCGGATCCCAGAGCACGAGGTCGGCGAGCTTGCCCGCCTCCACCGACCCGACGTGGGCGTCGATCCCGTGGGCGACGGCCGGGCAGATCGTGTACTTGGCCACGTAGCGCCGGGCCCGGTGGTTGTCGGCCGCCCGGTCGCCCGGGAGGGACCCGTAGCGGTCCTTGCCGGCGTGGGCGGTCTGCCAGGTCCGGATGATCGTCTCCCCGGCCCGGCCCATGGCCTGGGCGTCCGAGCCGATGATCGAGATCGCCCCGAGGTCGTGGAGGAGATCCTCGGCGGCGATCGTGGTCGCCCGGATCCGGCTCTCGGCGAAGGCCAGGTCCTCGGGCACCCGGGGGTTGAGGTGGTGGCAGACGATCAGCATGTCCTGGTGCTCGGCCAGCGTGTTGAGCGTGTGGGGGCGGGTCGGGTTGGTCGAGGACGGGAGCACGTTGGGCTCCCCGGCGATGGCGATGATGTCGGGCGCGTGGCCGCCCCCGGCCCCCTCGGTGTGGTAGGCGTGGATGCCCCGACCGGCGATGGCGGCGACCGTCGACTCGAGGTACCCGGCCTCGTTGAGGGTGTCGGTGTGGATCGCCGTCTGGAGGCCGAAGCGCTCGGCCGCGCGCAGGCAGGCGTCGATCGCCGCCGGGGTCGACCCCCAGTCCTCGTGGAGCTTGAAGCCCCCGGCCCCGGCCCGGGCCTGCTCGGCAAGGCCCTCGGCGCTGACCGTGTTGCCCTTGCCGAGGAGGATGACGTTGACCGGCTGGCCGTCGAGCGCCCGGTGCATCATCGCGAGGCTCGAAGGGCTCGGCGTGCATGTCGTCGCCCGGGTGCCCTCGGTCGGGCCGGTCCCGCCCCCGATCAGGGTGGTGATCCCGCTGGCCAGCGCCTCGGTGACGATGGTCGGGGTGATGAAGTGGACGTGGCAGTCGACCCCGGCCGCGGTCAGGATCCGGCCCTCCCCGGCGATCACGTCGGTCGACGGGCCGATCCGGAGCGCCGGATGGACGCCGTCCATGATGTCGGGGTTGCCGGCCTTGCCCAGAGCGACGATCCGCCCGTCGCGGATCCCGACGTCGGCCTTGACCACCCCCCAGTGGTCGAGGACCACGGCGTTGGTGATCACGAGCTCGGGGGCCCCGTCGGCGTGGGTGGCCGTTCCCTGGGCCATCGACTCGCGGATCGTCTTGCCCCCGCCGAACACGGCCTCGTCGCCGCCGGCGCAGCGATCCTCCTCGACCTCGATCCAAAGGTTGGTGTCGGCCAGGCGGACCCGGTCGCCGACCGTCGGCCCGTAGAGCTGGGCGTAGCGCTCCCGGTCGATCCCGGTCATCCGGCTCCGCGCGGCAGCTGGAGCCCGGGCACCACGCGCGGGCCGGCCAGGGCGACGAGCCCGACCTCGCGCTCGAGCCCGGGCTCGAAGCGCATCGAGGTCCCGGCCGGGAGGTCGAGGCGGAAGCCCGCGGCCGCGTCGCGGTCGAACCGGAGCGCCGGGTTGACCGCGGCGAAGTGGAAGTGAGAGCCGATCTGGATCGGCCGGTCCCCGGTGTTCGTCACGGCGACCGTCCGCCGCTCCCGGCCCGGCGCGAGCTCGATCGTCCCCGGGACGACGGCCAGCTCCCCGGGGATCATGGAACGGGTTGGTGGATGGTGACGAGCTTGCGCCCGTCGGGGAAGGTGGCCTCGACCTGGACCTCCTCCAGCATCTCCGGGACCCCGCCCATGAGCTCGCCGCGGGACAGCACGGCTCGGCCGTCGCGCATCAGGTCGGCCACGGTCGCGTCGCCGTCGCGGGCCCGCTCGATCACCCAGCACGAGAGGAGGGCGACCGCCTCGGGGTAGTTGAGCGCGACCCCCCGGTCGCGCCGGTCCCGGGCGACCATGCCGGCCACGGCCAAGAGCAGCTTCTCGGTGTCCGATGGACTCAGGTGCATGGTGTCGAATGACCGAGGCGGCGGCCGTCCGCAGGGAAGTGGACCCGGGGGGCATCCTACCGGCGCGACGCCGGTTCAGTGGCCGATCTGCCAGGGGCGCCCCGGCCCCTTGCGGCCGCTCGGCGCCGGGGCCCCGTGGGTGTGGCGGCCGGGGGGCAGGGCCCCGGCCCGGGGGGTGCCCGCCTGGGCGCGCTCGATCCGCTCGCGCCCGGCCGGCCCGACCCCGTCGAGCTGGCGGGCCCGGCGGGGGCTGCGGGCGGCCGGGGCCGAGTAGGCGCGCGGGCTGAGCTCCCCGCAGGTCGGGCACCGGGCCGGCGCCCCGGGGGCGCGGGAGTTCGCCCGCTTCTCGAAGGACCCGCACCAGGCGCACCGGTATCCGTAGGTGCCCATCTCAGCGGGGGAGGATGTCGCGGTCGAAGATGGCCAGGGGTATCCCGAGGGTGACCGCGCAGTTGGGGATGTCGACGATCCCGCCGATCCGCCCCTCGACCGGGGCGGCCCCGAGCAGGAGGTAGGCCTGCTCGCCGGTGTAGCCGAGGGCGATCTTCAGGTACTCGATCGCGTTGAGCGCGGCCCGGCGGTAGGCGACGGTCGCGTCCATGTAGTACTGGCGCCCGTCCTCGACGCAGATGCCCTCGAACATCAGGTACTCGCTGTAGTGGGGCTCGACCGGCCCGGGCTTGAAGATCGGGTTCCCGTGGGGGTTGGCCGCGGCGAGTCCGTACCTGGCGACCCCGCCCTTGATCAGGTCGAAGCCGATGTCGATGAACCCGGGCATCTCGATCGCCCCGCAGAAGGTGATCTCCCCGTCGCCCTGGGAGAAGTGGAGGTCGCCGATCGAGAAGAGCGCGCCGTCGACGTAGACCGGGAAGTAGATCCGCGTGCCCTTGGAGAGGTTCTTGATGTCGCAGTTGCCGCCGTGGTCGCGCGGGGGGACGGTGCGGGCCGCCTCCCTGGCCACCCGGGCGTGCTCGGCCCCGGTCAGCGTCCCGAGGAGGGCGTCCTTCTCGAGCGGGAGGAGGGCGAGCGGCGGGTCCTGGACGACGTCGCCCATCGGATCGCCGGTGACCCGGGAGGGGTT
>JAXDHK010000059.1:0-13650 GCA_034664545.1 Solirubrobacteraceae bacterium | reverse complement strand
GCCTGGAGGGCGGCGACCGACCGGGCGGAGAAGCCGCACGCCGGCGCCTGGGGCGTCCCCTTCATGAACAGGATCACGTCGTTCTCGGCGATCGCCGTGGCGATCGCATCGTGGACGGGGTTCTTCGTCTGCTCGCTCATCGGCTTCCCCTACTCGCTTTGCGTCTTCAATGAAAGGGCATGGATCGGGCCGCCGATCTCCTCGCCGAAGACGCTGTAGACGAGTCGGTGCTGCTCGATCCGGGACATCCCGGCGAAGGCCGGGGCCCGCACTACCGCCCGGAAATGGTCACCGCCGCCGGTGTAGTCCTCGACGTCGACTTCGGCGCCCGGAATGGCGGCTTCGATCCGCTGCTTGATCTCGGTGGAGCTGGGCATCGGTTTCCCAAGCTTAGTCGAACGTATCGCTACACTTGGCCAATGGTCACGATCACCGACAAGGGCGCGGACAAGGTTCGCGAGTTCCTCGCCTCCCAGAGCACCGACGTCACCGCAGCCGGCCTCCGGGTCGGGGTCCGGGGCGGGGGCTGCTCGGGCTTCCAGTATCAGCTGGCGTTCGACGAGAAGCGCGACGACGACCAGGTGTTCGAGGTCAAGGGCCTCAAGCTCCTCGTCGACCACGATGCTCTCTCCTACGTCGACGGCTCCGAGATCGACTACGTCGACGCCCTGATCGGCGCCGGCTTCAAGGTCAACAACCCCAACGTGGTCGCCGCCTGCGGCTGCGGATCCTCCTTCCGGGTCGCCGGAACGGAGTCCTGCTCCCCCGTCTGACGCATCGGCCGGCGCTCACCGGCCTCGTCGTCCCGCTCCTCGCCGCCTGCGGTCTCGCCGCCTGTGGCGGCGGCTCCGCACCCGCCGGCCCGGCGCCCCCGCCCGGCACGACGCCCTCCCCCGGCACGGCGCGCTCGCCCTCGCCCGGTGCCCCCCGGGCCGGCGCCGTGGTCAGCCACCGCCGGGGTGGCGGACTGGCGATCGGGGTCACCGAGCCGAACCCCCACCTGATCTGGAGCGCCGGCGCCCGCCCCCAGGCGCCCCCCGGCTTCGCCCGGGCCCGCGACCAGCTCGCCGCCCTGCATCCCGACTACCTCCGGGTCGTCGTCGACTGGTCGACCCTCCAGGCCCGGCCGAGCGCCCCCCCGGCCCTCGCCGCCGGCCGGGACGGCTGCGAGCGGGGAATCGGACCGTGCGCCCCCTACGCCGGGCTGCGGGATCTCTTCGCCGCGATCGCGTCCCGCCCCGGCCTGACCCCGGTGGTCGTGATCTACGGCGCCCCGGCCTGGGCCGCCGTCGGTCCCGCCGGCTGCGAGCGGCCCGGCACGCTGCCCCGGTCCCGGACGCTGACCCCGGCCGGGCTGGCCGGTTACCGGACGCTCATCCGCTCGATCCTGGCCCTCGCCCGGGGGACCGGCCTCGAGCTCCCGTGGTGGAGCCCGTGGAACGAGCCGAACCATCCCTACTTCATCAGTCCCCAGCGCTCCCGCTGCGACGCCCATGCCCCTCCCGACTCGCCCCGGGACTACGCGCGCCTCGTCCGGGCGATGCGCTCCGAGCTCGCCGCCGACCCCCAGCCCCACCAGCTCGTGCTCGGCGACCTCGCCGGCTTCACCAGGCCCTCGCCGATCGCCGTCGGCGTGGGCGAGTTCGTCGCCGGGCTTCCCGGCGACGTCGCCTGCGCCAGCCCGGTCTGGGCCGTCCACTACGGGCTCGCCCGGTTGGCCCGCCGGGCCGAGGCGACGGTCGACCAGCTCGAGCGCGCGCTCGCCCGCCGTGCGTGCCCGGCCCGCGCCCGGATCTGGGTGACCGAGGCCGGCGCCCCGACCCCGCGGGCCCCGGTCGCCGGCGCCGGCGACCCCGTCGCGTCGTGCCGCGAGCTGGCCGCCGTCCTCGCCCACTGGAATGCCGACCCCCGGGTCGAGGCCGTCTTCCAGTACACCTTCCGTGAGGATCCGCTGTTCCCGATCGGGCTGGCCGACGCCCGCCTGACCCGGCTCTATCCGGCCTACGGCGTCTGGCGGGCCTGGGGTGCCCGGTCCGCCGCCGACCCGGTACCCCCCGCGGGCGCCCGCGCGGCCTGCGCCTGAGCCGCGACCCCTACTGGGGCGTCGCCTCGAGTGAGCGCCACAGCACCCGGCAGGCCGTCGTCCGGTAGGGCCGCCAGCGCTCGCCGAGCGCCTCCAGCTCGGCCGGGGCCGGCAGGGCCGGGAGGTCGTAGGCCAACTGGACCGCCCGGCGGATCCCGAGATCCCCCGCCGCCAGCACGTCCGGGCGCTCGAGCTGGAACATGAGGAACATGTGGGCGCTCCACTCCCCGAGCCCCCGGATCGCGGTCAGCTCGGAGATCACCTCGGAGTCCGAGAGCTCCTCGAGCCGGTCGAGCTCGAGCTCCCCCGTCTCGACGTGCTCGGCCAGCGACCGCAGGTAGGACACCTTCGCCCGGGAGAGGCCGGCCGCCGCCCGCAGCTCCTCGGGATCGGCGTCGAGGACCTCGGCCGGGGTCGGCGGCCGGTCGTCGAAGGCGGCGAGCAGCTTGGTCCAGATCGCCCTCGCCGCCCGGACCGACAGCTGCTGGCCGGTGATCGTCCGCACGAGCGCGGCGTAGTGCTCGCCCGGAGGCGGCCGGTCCGGCCGGGGCTCCGGCGGCGTCGCCCCGACCGCGTCGATCAGCCCCGCCAGCACGGGGTCGGCGGCTCGGAGGGCCGCGATCGCCTGGTCCACGTCCCGCCGCCGGTCAGGCCTGGCCGGCGACGGCGCCCGGCACCCCGGTGTTGGTCGAGTACTTCGGTTGGAGCTTGACCTCCGGGCGGATCTGGTGGACCGCCTGGGCGACCGCGATGGCCGACTCGGCGAAGCCGGTGGCGATCAGCTTGAGCTTCCCGTGGAAGGTCGTGATGTCCCCGCACGCCCAGACGTTGTGGAGGTTGGTCTTCATCAGCTGGTCGACGACGATCGCCCCCTTCTCGATCTCGAGTCCCCAGTCCCGGAGCGGCCCGAGCGCCGTCTTGAACCCGAGCTGGAGCAGGATCGCGTCGACCTCGACCTCGATCTCGTGGGCCTCGTCCTCGGTGTGGAAGAGGATCACCCGCTCGATCCCGCCCTCCCCGTCCCCGGCGACATGGCGGATCTGGAACGGCACGTGGAGGTCGACCTGCCCCCCGGCGTGGGCGTCCATGACGTCCTTGATCGTCGCCTCGTGGGCCCGGAAGCCCTCCCGCCGATGCACGAGCGAGACCCGTTCGGCGGTGTCCAGGAGGTTGACCACCCAGTCGAAGGCCGAGTCCCCACCCCCGACGATCAGCACTCGCTTGCCCGCGAAGGCTGACTTCTCGCCGACCAGGTAATGGGCCCCTCGGCCCTCCCACGGGGTCATGTCGAAGCCCGGGAGCTTCTTCGGCTCGAATGCCCCGTGCCCGCCGGCGATGATCACCGCCCGGGAGCGCATCTCTCCGGCCGTGGTCGCCAGGACGACGATCTGCTTGGACTCGTCCTCCGGATCCGGCTCCCAGGAGATCGACTCGGCGGTCGTCTCGAGGTGGACGGGGACGTCGAACTGCTCGAGCGCCTGCCGGCGGAGCTCCTCGACCAGGTCCCGGGCCAGGATGCGCCGGTGCCCGGGGACGTCGAAGATCCACTTCTCCGGGTACAAAGTCGTCAGCTGGCCCCCGAGCTCGGGCAGCGAGTCGATGATCCGCGCGCTGGCCTCCCGCATCCCCGCCCAGAACGCCGTGGCCAGGCCGACCGGGCCGGCCCCGATCACCGTCAGGTCCCGGATCTCGTCCTCGTCGCTCACCCGAGCACCTCGGCGACGACCGGCTCGCCGTCGAGGGCGGCCAGGGCTCGGGGGACCGAGGCGGCGATGCAGGTGAAGACGGGGGTGTCGCGCCGCGTGTAGAGAGAGGACTCGGTCGTGCGCAGCCGCTGGACGAGGTCGAGGAAGTCGCCGGGCTGGTCGGTTTCGAAGGCCACGACGAACTCCTGGTCGTCGAGGCCGAACGAATAGGAGGTGTTGAGCTCGATCTGGGGGTACTCCCGGCCGATGCGGATGTGCTCCTGCATGATCCGGTAGCGCTCCTCCGGGGCCAGCGTGTACCACTCCCGCGTCTTGACGAACGGGTAGACGAAGAGGTACTTGGCGTGGGCCGGGCGGACCTCGAGCCGGGACTCGTCCGAGTACTCCGAGACCTTGGTCATCGCCAGATACGAGTAGGGGATCTCGGCCCACTTCATCAGGCCCGTCTGGGCCAGCACGACGTGGAACTCGTGGAGGCGGTCGAGGCTGACCGACTGGGACAGGAGCATCAACTCGCAGTCGCCCCGGGTCCCGACCGTCGAGAACGCCCGCAGGAGGTGGTCGACGGCGAAGTCCTCGCAGGCTGCGACGAACTCGCGCTTGTCGGCCGCCCGCCGATCGGCGTCCAGGCGACGCCAGGCCGGATCGATCCGCAGGAACGTGTACTTGACGAAATGACGCTCGGGCACTCTCTCTAAGTCTACGAGAGCACCGGCTCGCGCCTCCCGGCCCGGCCCGACGCACCCCGGGCCCGGCCGGCGAGCCCGGTCCCCAGCCAGCGCCCGTCCGCGTGCGGCAGGAGACCCGGGGTCGGGCGGGTAGAGTCCCGGGGATGCGGATCGCCTTGGTCTCGCCCTACTCCTGGACCTATCCCGGCGGTGTGACCCGCCACATCGAGGGGCTGGCCGAGCGCCTGCTGAGCGCCGGGAACGACGTCCGGGTGCTCGCCCCCTACGACCCCGACGACCTCCTCGGCGCTCGCCTCCACCGCGGGGCCCGTCCCCAGCACCGCCCCCGGCCCGACTACCTGATCCCCCTGGGCAGGACGATCGGCTTTCCGGCCAACGGAGCCGTCTCCAACATCGCCATCACCCCCCACGCGGTCCAGACGCTCCGGCGCGAGCTCTCCCGGGGCGGCTACGACGTCGTCCACCTCCACGAGCCGGTCACCCCGGCCGTCGCCTGGGACCCGCTGTGCTCGAGCGACCTGCCGATGGTGGGCACCTTCCATTGCTATTCGACCAATCCCTACAGCAACAACCTCGCCCGCCTCCTCGGCGCCCGCCGGCGGCTCAACCGGCTGAGCGTGCGGATCGCCGTCTCCGAGGCGGCCGCCTGGACCGGGTCCCGCTTCTTCGGCGGCCACTACCGGGTGATCCCCAACGGGGTCGAGTTCGACGCCCCGCCCCGCCCGCGGCCGGCCCGCCTCCCGACCGCCGAGCACCCGCTCCGCCTGGTGTTCGTCGGGGCCACGGTCGAGCGCAAGGGCCTCGGAGTCCTCCTGCGCTCCTTCGAGGCCCTCCGCGACCACTTTCCGGTCGAGCTGACGGTGATCGGCGCCACCCCGGTCGAGATCGAGCCCCTCCTGCTCGAGCGCCGGGGGGTCACCGCCCTGGGCAAGATCGACGACCGGGCCAAGGCCGCCTGCCTGCGCGAGGCCGACCTCCTCGTCGCGCCCTCGCTCGGGGGCGAGAGCTTCGGCATGGTCCTGACCGAGGCCTTCGCCGCCGCCACCCCGGTCGTGGCCTCGGACATCCCCGGGTACGCCGGCGTCGTCCGAGACGGCGTCGAGGGGCTCCTCGTACCCCCCGGGGACGCGGCCGCCCTGGCGAGCGCGCTCCGTGACCTCGCCCTCGATCCGGCGCGGCGCGGCGCGATGGCGAGCGCCGCCGTCGCCGAGGCTCCCCGGTACGCCTGGGAGCACGTCTCCCGGGAGGTCCAGGACGCTTACGCCGACGCGATCGCCATGCCCACCCCGGCCACGCGCCTCGGGCGTGCCGGCGCCCGCCTCGGGATCCTCCCGGCCGACGGCGACCGGCGTCCGCCTCGGCGACTGGCCAGCCTCGACCCGGGGCGCCCCGGCCCGCGCGAGCGGACGCTCGCCGCCATCCGCCGGATCGGGCTCGCCGCCGCCGTGGTCGGCGGCCTCGTCGCCGCGCTGCTCGCCCTGCGCCGGGTCGGCCTCGACCAGATCGTCGCCAGCCTCGTCACCTCCCGACCCGACTGGGTCCTGGTCGGACTCGCCCTGATGGGCGCCTCGATGGTCGTCCGGGCCGTCGCCTGGCACGCCATCCTCAAGGCGGCGCTCCCGGCCATCGACGTCCGCCTGCGGGACGCCCTCCAGGGGACGTTCATCGGCGTCCTGATGAGCGCGACGCTCCCCGCCCGCCTCGGCGAGCCCTCGCGCTCGCTGATCGTCGCCCGCCGGCTCGGGCGCCCGCGCGAGACGCTGCCCGCCGTGCTCGGGACGATCGTCGCCCAGACCCTGCTCAACCTGCTCGCCCTCGTGCTCCTCGGGATCGTCGTCTTCTCGAGCGTCGACGTCTTCGCCGGCCACCACGGGGCGCTCCTGGTCGCCTCGGTCGCCCCCCTCGCCGTGCTCCTCGGCGTCCTCGCCACCCCGACCCTCCTGCGCCGGGGCAGCTCGTCGGCGGCGACCCGGGCCCAGGCCCTCCTGGCCAGGGTGCGCGGGTCGCTGGTCCGCGTCCGCGGCGGGCTCAGCGTGTTCCGCCGGCCGCGCCTCGCCGCCACGGCCACCGCCGCCCAGCTCTCGGCCTGGCTGCTCCAGTGGATGGCCTGCTACGTGCTCCTCCTCGCGCTCGGGCTCGAAGGCCAGGCCGGCCTCGGCGCCGCGGCGGCCGTCCTCTTCGCGGTCAACGTCACCGCTGTCCTCCCGGCCGCCCCGTCCAACCTCGGCGTCTTCCAGGCCGCCTGCGTAGCCGTCCTCTCCGGCGCCTACCACGTCTCCCCGGCCGCCGCCCTCGCCTACGGGATCGTCCTCCAGGCGGTCGAGCTGACCACGGCCCTGATGATCGGCATGCCCGCCCTGGTCAAGGAGGGGCTGTCCTGGCGGGACGTCCGACTCCGCGCCCTCCACGCCGGGCCGGTCCGACTCGACCCGCGCGAGGCGAGCCCGGCCGAGGCGGCCGAGGTCGCCTGACTCACCGCGTCCAAGGCCTCTCGCCGGGCCGCGTCAGGGCTGCTCGGCGATCAGCGCCAGCTTCTCGGCCCGGGTCAGGCGCTTGATCCGGGCCTCCTCCCGCCGGGCGGCTCCGGCGTCCGGCATCGGGAGCGCCGCGGCGAGCTCGACCGGCAGCCGCGTGCGGGTGTACCGGCTCCCGGCGCCGGACCGGTGGGCGGCCAGGCGCCGGTCGAGGTCGACCGTCCAGCCCGTGTAGAGGGAGTCGTCGGCCAGGCAGCGCAGGAGGTATACCCACGCCGCGGGGCCTCCCGGACCGGCCCCGGGCGCTCCGGCCTCCGGGGATGGGCTCACCGGGTCACCCGGACGCTCGCGCGGTAGTCCGTCGGTCCGACCGGGAGCCCGCCGGACGGGACCACGGCCGTGGCGTGGACGGTGACGTCCCCGACGAGGCGGCGGTGGCGCTTGCCGAGCGCCTTGGCCAGGAGGCCCGCGCCCCGGCTGCTCACCTGGAGGCGCAGCGTCGCCCGGGCCCCGGCCCGCAGCCGCCGGGCCGGCACGCTCGCGGTCGTGTGCGGCCCCCCGTGGGGGGCTGCCAGCCGCAGCCGGCCGGCCACCGTGCAGGCCCGGTCGCAGCGCACGGTCACCACCAGCGAGCGCCGGGCGAGCACCCCGGTTCGGCGGCCCAGCTTCACGCTCAGGGCGACCGGAGGCGGGGGCGTCGGCGACGGCCGCCGGGGGGCGCAGGTCACCGACGGGGCGACCCCGGCGAAGGCCTCGACGCGGTTGCTGCCCCGGTCGGCGACGAGCAGCGCTCCGTGGCAGTCGATGGCCAGGCCGGCCGGGAGGATGAGCTGGCCGTCGGCCGCCCCCCGGGTCCCCCAGGCGGTGATGAAGCTTCCGCTCGGGCTGAACTCCTCGATCCGGTTGTTGAGCCGATCGGCCACGTAGACCCGCCCCGCCGTGTCGACCGCGACCCCGTCCGGCTCGTCGAACGCCCCGTTCCCGCTTCCGGTCGCCCCCCAGGCGCGGATCTGGTGGCCGTTGGGGCCGAGCTCCTGGATCCGGTCGTTCCCGGTGTCGGCCACGTAGATGTTGCCCTGGGCGTCGGGCGCCAGGGCCGCCGGGCGGCTGAACTGAGCGGGTCCGCTCCCGGGTCCTCCGGCCACCGTCAGGAGCGTCCCGTCGGGGGCGAAGCGCTCGATCCGGTTGGTCGTCGTGTCGGCGACGAGGATGTCGCCCTGCCCGTCCACGGCGACCGCGCTCGGCGCCTCGAGCGCCCCCGGGGCGCCATCGGCCAGGTTGGCGCCGATCGATCCGAGCCAGACCCCGCCGCGGGTCAGGCGCTCCACCCGGTGGTTGTCGCGATCGGCCACGAGCAGGTCGCCGGCCGCGTCGTAGGCCACGCCGGTCGGCGTCCGGAACTGGCCCGGGTCGGCCCCCGCCTGCCCGAGGACGGCGACGAACTCGTGCCCCGGATCGAAGAGCTCGAGGCGCTCGTTGGCCGTGTCGGCGACCACCAGCTCGCCGCTCGCGTCGGCGGCGACCGCCCGCGGTCCCGCGAAGTTCCCGCCCCCCCGCCCTGAGCTTCCCCAGCTGCGCAGGAGCCGTCCGGCCGGGTCGTACACCTGGACGCGGTTGTTGGCCGTGTCGGCGACGAAGCTCTGGCCGGCCGGATCGACCGCCAGCGCCCGCGGGTAGCCCAGCCGGTTGGGGCCCGGGGCGTCACCGAAGCTCGAGACGGGCGTGAGCGTCGGGCTGAGCTTGACCACCCGACCGTTGTTGTTGTCGAGGACCAGCACGTTCCCCGCCCCGTCGACGCCCACCCCGTAGGGATACTCGAACTGGCCCGGCCCGGTCCCGAACGTCCCCGCCTGGGCGACGAAGGCCCCGTCGGGGGTCAGCACCTGGACCCGGTGGTTGTCGTCGTCGGCCACGTACACCGCGCTCGGGGTGGCGGCGATGCCCCGCGGCCGGGAGAACTGGCCCGGGCCGCTTCCCAGCGATCCGATCGCCACGGGGTTGCTCCCGTCGAGGCCGAAGCGCTCGATCCGGTCGTTGCCCGAGTCGGCCACGTAGACGTAGGGGCCGCCGACCGCCACCGCCCCCCCGGCCACCTTGTCGTTACCGTCGCCCGACCCGAAGCTGAACTGGCCGAGGCCCGACCCGCGTGACCCCCACTGGCCGATGGGTGTGCCCGTGGCGTCGAACTTCTGGATCCTCGCGTTCCCCGCGTCGACCACGTACACGTTCCCCGCCGGGTCGGTGGTCAGGCCGCTGATCGCCCCGAACTCGCCGACCCCGGTGCCGGCCTGCCCCCACTCGGTCTCGAACACCCCGGCCGTCGAGAAGCGCTGGACGACGTGTGACTGGGCGTCGGCCACGTAGACGTCCCCCCCGGGCCCGACCGCGATGGCCTGGGGAAAGCGAAGCGTCCCCTCGGCCCGCTGGCCGAGCACCTCGACGCCGGTGTAGGGGCACGACGGGGCGCCGCCGCACCCCGGAGCGGCTCGGGCGGCGGTGGCAGCACCGAGCAGCCAGATGACGCTGCTGAGGGTTCCGAGGAGCCACGCCGATCGCCGCCGGAAATCTCCCCCCGACATGCTCCTGGTGTGCGGGGGCATGGGCACGACTTCCTGCAGCCTAGACGGCCGAGGTTGGCGTCCGCGCTGGCACGTTCCCTAACCCAGGCTTAGGATTCCGGAGAGTATGATCCTCAAAATCCGATACGTAACTCACGGAGGGGTTGAAATGCCAGATGCAGGAAAGATCCGAGAGCAGGTCGAGGCGCGGGTGGCGGAGCTCGAAGGCATCCTCGCCCCGCTGCGGGCGGAACATGAGCAGCTCGAGCGCGTCGCCGCCGCCTTCGGCGACACCGCCCGATCCGCGGCGCCCGCCCGCCGCTCCGCCCCGAGGCGGCAGCGTTCCGGTCCGGCCGCCCCGAGCCCGGGCACGGGCACGGGCGGAGGCCGGGCCCAGGAGGCGATGAAGCTCATCGCCGAGCGGCCGGGGATCACGGCGGCGGAGCTGGCTCAGGCGATCGGGATCAGCCGCAACTACCTCTACCGGGTCCTCCCGAAGCTCGAGCAGCGCGGCCAGGTGACCAAGCGGGGGATGGGCTACCACATGCCACCGTCCGCCGGCGGGTAGCCACACGGGCTGGCGGGGGCTCGCCCCGACCGGCACGTGACCCGGGTCCGCTGGCCGGTCGGCGGTGAGCTCTCCCCCCGTGCTGACACCCGCCTCGGCGCCGATGCGGACGCGACCACCGTGCTCGGCACGTTCCGCGGACCCGCGGTCCGCGCCTACCGCTCCGGCCCGGCGGCGACCGCCGCCGCGGCGACCGCCTCCTCCTGGCGCTGGGTGAGCGGCTCCTCGGAGGCGGCCTCGTCCGGGGCGATGCCCCGGGTCGGGTCGCGCTCGGAGCCGCGGATCACCTCGTCGGGCGGGGGTGCGCCCTTGGGCAGGAAGCCGGACTTCATGGCGAAGTAGACTGCCTGGGGGTGGTGGGCGATGATCGCCATCGTCGACTGCTCGGGCTCGAGCGCGTGGCCGCCGGATAGGCGCAACCCGATCGACGGGGCGTCGAGCAGGCGGAACACCTTCTCGTGCTCGGCCTGGTCCGGGCAGGCCCCGTACCCCCAGGAGTAGCGCCGGCCCTGGGTGGGGCCGATCCCCAGCTCGACCCGGGCCCGGGCGTGCATCCACTCGGCGATGCCCTCCGCCGTCTGGACGCCGAGCCCGTGGGTGAACAGCTGCTCGGCGAACTCGCCCTCGGCTTCGAGCTCGGCCATCAGCTCGGTCACGGCGTCGCCGACCGTGACCGCCTGGATCGCCACGACGTCGAGCTCGCCGGCGTCCCGGGGGCGGTAGAAGTCGGCGAGGCAGATGCGGTCGTGCCGGGGCTGGCGCGGGAACACGAGCCGCTCGAGCACGCTGGCGTGGTCCTCGGGATCGAGGACGACGAGCTCGTTGCCCTCCGAGTAGCACGGGAAGTAGCCGAGGCGGGCCCGGGGGTGGAGGTAGTCCTGGTCGCGCCACATCCGTTCGAGGCGGGGCTGGAAGTTCCCGGCGACCAGCTCGCGCCAGGCGTCGCCCTTGACGCCGCGACCGCCCCAGTGGAGCTTGAACAGGACGTGGGTGTCGAGGTGGGGGAAGATCTCGTCGAGGTCGACGTCGCGCTCGTGGACGCCCCAGTACGGGGGCGTGGGCACCGGGGTGTCGGTCCGGGCCGCCGAGCGGACGCTGGCGTCGTCGGTCGGGAGCTCGGCCGGCTCGGGGCCCTTCTCGCGCAGCCGCCGGGCCGCCACCCGTGTCTTCTCCACGAGCGCCGCCCTCGCCTCGGGGTCGATCAGCTGGTCCATCTTGGCCAGGCCCTCGAACGCGTCCTTGCAGTAGAAGACCCCCGGCGCGTAGATCTCGTCGGACTCCTTGCCCCGGGGGTAGAGGATGCGCAGGCCGAAGTCCCGGTTGATCGCCGCGCCGCCGATCAGGACCGGGTAGGGGAGCTCGCGCTCGTGGAGCTCGGCCACCCCGAGCGGCATCTGCTTGGAGGTCGAGACGAGCAGGGCCGAGAGGCCGATGGCCGTGGCGTCGTGCTCCTGGGCGGCCTCGAGGATCCTCGAGATCGGAACCTGCTTGCCGAGGTCGATCACCGTGTAGCCGTTGTTGGAGAGGATCGTGTTGACCAGCGACTTGCCGATGTCGTGGACGTCCCCGAAGACGGTGGCGATCACCACCGTGCCCTTGGTGTAGCCCTCGAGCCGGTCGAGGTAGTTCTCCAGGCGAGCGACCGCCTTCTTCATGACCTCGGCCGACTGGAGGACGAAGGGCAGGATCAGCTCGCCGGCCCCGAACTTGTCACCGACCTCCTTCATCGCCGGGAGGAGCACGTCGTTGAGGGTGGGGACGGCCCCGATCTTCTCGACCGACCGATCGATCCAGTCCTCGACCCCGTCCTTCTTGCGCCGGAGGATGTGGAAGTGGAGGGCCTGCTCGGGCTCCATCCCCGCCGTCGGGTCGGCCGACTCCTCGGCCGCCGTCTCGCCCTTCTCCTCGAAGTGCTCGATGAATCGCTGGGTCGCGTCCTCCCGGCGGTTGAAGATCAGGTCGTCGGCCAGCGCCCGCTCGGTCTCCGGGATCTCCCCGTAGGGGGTGATGTCGGCCGGATGGACCATCGCCAGGTCGAGCCCGGCCTGGACGCAGTGATGGAGGAAGGCCGAGTTGAGCACCTCGCGGGCGGCCTTGCCGAAGCCGAACGAGACGTTGGAGACCCCGAGCGAGGTCTTCACCCCCGGGAGGGCGGCCTTGATCTCCCGGATCCCGGCGATCGTCTCGACCGCCGAGTCGGCGAACTCCTCGGACCCGGTGGCCAGGGTGAAGGTCAGGGCGTCGAAGATCAGGAGCTCCGGATCCATCCCGTGCTCCTCGACGACGTACTGGTGAATCCGGCGGGCGACGTCGACCTTCCGGGCGGCGGTCTTGGCCATCGACTCCTCGTCGATGGTCAGGGCGATCAGGGCCGCCCCATGGGCCAGACAGAGCGGGACCACCCGGTCGAGCTTGGCCCGGCCGGCCTCGAGGTTGACCGAGTTGACGATCGCCCGGCCCGGAATCTGCTCGAGGGCGCGCTGCATCACCTCGGGCTCGGTCGAGTCGACCTGGATCGGCGCGGGGGTGGCCAGGGAGACCCGCTTGGCCAGCACCCGCATCTGCTCGTCCTCGTCCTGGCGCTCGGTGAGGGCGACGCACAGGTCGAGCACGTGGGCCCCGCCCTCGACCTGGCTCTCGGCGATCCGCAGGAGGCCGTCGTAGTCGTCGGCCAGGAGCATCTCCTTGGCCCGGCGCGAGCCCTGGGAGTTGACGCGCTCGCCGACGATCGTCGGCGGGGGCTGCTGGGCGAGCAGCGTCGCGCCGATCATCGACGAGAGGTGGGGCGGACGGGGGGCGGGCCGGCGGCTGACGCGGGCGCCGGCGACGCGCTCGGCCAGGGCGGCGATGTGCTCCGGCGTCGTCCCGCAGCAGCCGCCGACGATGCTCACCCCGTAGCGGTCGACGAACTCGCCGAGCGAGGCGGCGAGCGGGCCCGGCTGCTCGGGGAAGATCGTCTCGCCGTCGGGGCCCTGGAGCGGCAGGCCGGCGTTGGGGATGCAGGCCACCGGGAGCGGGGAGTGCTCGCCGAGGAAGCGCACCGCGTCGCGCATGTCCTCCGGGCCGGTCGAGCAGTTGAGCCCGATGATGTCGACCCCGAGCGCCTCGAGCGTGGTCAGGACGGCGGAGATGTCCGTGCCCAGGAGCATCTTCCCGCCGTTGGGCAGGAGCGAGACCGACGTGTGGATGGGGAGCGTCCGCCCCGCCAGCTTGAACGCCTCCCGCGCACCGAAGATGGCCGCCTTGACCTCGAGGATGTCCTGGGCGGTCTCGATGATCAGGAGGTCGGCGCCGCCCTCGATCAGACCGCGGGCCTGCTCGGTGAAGACCTCGACCAGGGCCGGGAACTCGATCGCCCCGAGCGTCGGGTCGTCCGAGGAGGGCAGGTGGCCGGTCGGCCCGATCGACCCGGCGACGAAGCGCGAGTCCCCGGCCGCCCGGCGGGCGATCTGCGCCGCCTTGACGTTGATCTCCAGCGTGTGGTCGGCCAGGCCCCACTCCTCGAGCTTGATCCGCGACGCCTGGAAGGTGTCGGTCTCGACGACTTCGGCCCCGGCCTCGATCATCGAGGC
>JAXDHK010000058.1:0-5906 GCA_034664545.1 Solirubrobacteraceae bacterium | reverse complement strand
CGTTCCACGGCGTCGGCGGGTAGGGCTGGTAGTTGGCGACCTTGCCGTCCTTGATGACCATGTGGTGCGAGATGACGCCGCGAGCGGCCTCATGGAAGCCGCAGGACACGGCCTCCTCCGGAACCTTGAAGCTGTTCCAGCTCTTGGTCCGGCCGGCCCGCACCTCGATGAGGGCCTTCTCCAGGCAGTACAGGCCGATGCAGGCCGACGTCGCCTGGTGGTAGGTCCGGGCGCGGTCGCGCTCGACCGCGTTGGACCACGGCGGGATCTTCCACTCGAGATCCATCTCGGGCATGTTCGCCGTGCGCGGCAGGGTGATGAGGATGCTGGATCCGGTCGCCTTCATGTAGCCGATGTCGACCAGGCCAGCCTTCGCCGTGCACCACTGACGGGCGAACGGGCCGCCGCCGGTGTCCGTGGCGATGTACTTGTCGTTGCGCTTGTCGTACATCCGCGGCGCCGCGACCCACGAGTACTTGTCGTTGAAGTCGCGCTTCTGCGGCCTCGGGAGGGTCTGCTTGTTCCACGGGTGCCGCTTGTCGACCGGGTTGCCCAGCGGGTCGTTGTGCACGAACGTCGGCTCATCCTGCCAGTCGTCGAAGTACGAGTGACCGAGGAGGATCCGCATCGCGAGGTTGATCTCGACGAGATCCGTCGTGATCAGCTCACCGTCGAACACGAGGCCCGGGGTGATGAAGCGGCGCCGACCCCAGTCGGTCATCGTCTTGTAGTTGTAGTCGACGTACTCCGGATCGTCGAAGGCGCCCCAGCAGATGATGTCCGTCCTGCGGAAGCCGACCTGCTCGTATCCGGGCATGGCCTGGTAGAAGAAGTCGTACAGATCGTCGTGCATCGGGACGGTCCGCTTGACGTACTCCATGTAGCGCATCAGGCGCACGTAGTAGTCCGTGAGCGTCTGGTGCGTGATGTCCGCGCTGCAACCACCCGGCATGATCGTCGAGGGGTGCGTGTGACGACCGCCGAACAGGCAGTACATCTCGCGGGTGTAGCGGGCGACCTGCAGCGTCTCGAGGTAGAAGCTCCCCGTGAACGGGTTCAACGCGCGCATGATGTCTGCGATCGTCTTGTACCCGTGGATGTCGCTGTGGGGCGAGGGAGTGTTCTCGGCCTGGGCCAGAACGCTCGGGTTCGTGTCCTTGACCATCTGCTCGCAGAAGTCCACGTTCGCCATGCAGTCGTTGAAGATCGCGTGGTCGAACATGTAGTCGGCGGACTCAGCCAGGTTGAACGCGTAGTCGCCGAGCTTCGGCGGCTTGACCCCGTAGGCCATGTTCTGGTTGAGACACGACACCGTGCAGTGGTTGTCACCGCAGATGCCGCAGATGCGGCTGGTGATGAAGTGCGTGTCCCGGGGGTCGATGCCCTTCATGAAGATGTCGAATCCACGGAAGATCATCGAGGTGCTGTAGCACTTCAGCACCTGACGGTTCGTGAAGTCGATCTCCGTGTGGATGCCGAGGCTGCCGACGATCCGGGTGATCGGATCCCACGACATCTCCTTGACGACCACACCTGCTGATGTGGGGCTCTGTACCGTTGCCATCTAGTTTCTCCTCAATCTCTTTCGATTGCGCTCGATCGCGGGTCTGGGACCGCTACCAACGCTTCTGGTAGCCGGATTCGAGGGTCGGCCCGGGCTTGCGCCAGGTCGGCTCCTTGTCACCCTTGGTCTTGATCGAGTTCTGACGGCCCCAGCGCAGCAGCGGGCCGTACGTGAACTTGGCCAGCGCCGTGGACGCCTTGGCGTTCTTGTCCTCGTCCATGAACGGCATGTACTTGTCGGGGAATCCCGGCATCGTGCAGGCCATGCAGATGCCACCGACGTTCGGGCAGCCACCGATCCCGCTCTGCCAACCGCGGATCGGGACGTTGCACTTCACGACCGGGCCCTTGCAGCCCAGCTTCACCATGCAGCGGTGGTCGGAGCCGTACTCCGTGGCGAAGTCGCCGTGCTCGTAGAACGCCGCACGGTTGCAGCCCTCGTGCACGGTCCGGCCGAACAGCCACTTCGGCCGCAGCTGCTCGTCGAGCTCCGGCACCGGCGCCATGCCGGCGAGGTGGAGCGCGAGGTAGAGCAGCGCCTCGGTCATGTTGTCCGGCTGAGCCGGGCAACCCGGGATGCACACGACCGGCAGGCCGGCCTTGGACTTCCAGTTCCACCCGAGGTAGTCGGGCAGGCCCATGGCCCCGGTCGGGTTGTTCTTCATGGCCGGGATCCCGCCGTACGTCGCGCAGGTTCCGACGGCCACGACCGCGGCCGCCTTGGGCGCCAGACGATCGATCCACTCGTTCGTCGTGATCGGCTGACCCGTAGACGGGTTGTAGCCGAACCCGGTGAAGAAGCCGTCGCCGCTGAGCTGCTCGTTGGGGATCGACCCCTCGATGATCAGGACGAACGGGTCGAGCTTGCCGGCCTCGGCGTCATACCACGCCTGGATGTACTCGTCACCGACCTCGAACGCGACGACCTGGTTGTGAATCACCAGGCTCGGCATGCCGGGGATGATGCCCTGGATGAGATCCTCCAGGCTGGGGTTCATCGCGGACGTCATGGCTACGGTGTCGCCCTCGCAGGACAGGCCCACCGTCATCCACAGGATGTGAGCAGTGATCTGCTCAGTGGCATGCTGCCCGGGTGCAAATTCAACTGCCATCTAACACTCCTCTTCTCCAGGTCAACAGATCCGCGGCAGCGGATCACCAACGAGCTGGTCCATCACCCGTCTGCCGCCGAAACTAGTCTCAACCAGCACCATCCCCGGCGGCTCGCGCCGGACCTCGCCAATCTCGGCTGCCGCTTCGCAGCCGGGGACCGAACGTAGAGCCGCAAGCGCGGCGTCGACCCCTTCGGGGGCGACGAACGCAACGAACTTGCCCTCGTTTGCTACGTACATTGGATCGATCCCGAGCAGCTCTGCGGCTGCCGCGACCGTTGGATTGATCGGCACGTCGCGCTCGCGCACGACGATGGCCACGCCCGAAGCGCGGGCCAGCTCGTTCAGCACCGAGGCCACGCCGCCGCGGGTAGCGTCCCGCATGCAGCGCATCTCGGCGCCCGCCGCCTCGAGCAGGCTCTCGGCGGCCGGCCACAGTGAGCAGGTGTCGGACTCGATGTGCGCATCGAGCTCGAACTCACCGCGGGAAAGCATGATGGCCGTGCCGTGGTCGGCGATCGTCCCGGAGACGAGGATCCGATCACCCGGCTTGAGGCCGGCAGGCGAAAGATTTGCCCGGGAGTCGACCTGGCCGATCCCGGTGGTGCAGATGTACATGCCGTCGGCATGCCCCCGCTCGACGACCTTGGTGTCCCCGCCGAGGATCTCCACCCCGGCCGCCCGAGCGGCCGCGGCGATCGCCTCGACCTCCTGGCGCAGGATGTCGGAGTCGAGGCCTTCCTCGAGGATCAGCGAGAGCGTCAGCCCGACGGGCTTGGCGCCGCTCATGGCCAGGTCGTTGACCGTCCCGTTGACCGCGAGCTCGCCGATCGAGCCCCCGGGGAACCGGAGCGGCTTGACCACGAAGCTGTCGGTCGTCATCGCGAGCTTGACCCCGCCGATCTCGCACGACCCGGCGTCGGCCATCTGCTCGAGCGAGCCGGTGCCCATGGCGGGGACGAACAGGCCCTCGATCAGGGTCTGGGTCGCCTTGCCGCCGGCCCCGTGGGCCATCGTGATCTGCTTGTCGCGGAAGCGGGCCCGCTTGGCCCGCGCCGTCTCGATGATGCCGAGGACCTTTGCCTCGCGCTCGGAGATGGCTCCTGACAAGGTCAGACCACCTCACGCTCTCGGGCGAAGCGCCCGAAGTTGTAGTAGGCGGCGCAGGCGCCCTCGGGCGAGACCATGCAGGTCCCGATCGCGTGCTCGGGGGTGCAGGCGCTTCCGAAGACCTTGCACTCCCACGGCTTGATGACGCCCTTGAGGACCTCGCCGCACTGGCAGGCCTTCGGGTCGGCGACCCGGACGCCGGGGACGCTGTAGCGGAGCTCGGCGTCGAAGTCGGCGTAGTCGTCGGAGAGCTTCAGCGCGCTCTGGGAGATGAACCCGAGCCCGCGCCACTCGAAGTGGGGCCGGAGGGCGAAGACCTCGGACATGACCTCGAGCGCCCGGAGGTTGCCGTCGTTGGGGACGACCCGGGCGTACTGGTTCTCGACCTCGCAGCGACCCTCCTTGAGCTGGAGCAGGATCATCTGGATCGCCTGGAGGAGATCTAGGGGCTCGAAGCCGGCGATCACGATCGGCTTGTTGTAGTCGACCGGGATGAACTCGAACGGCCGGGCGCCGACGACGGTGCAGACATGGCCCGGCCCGATGAAGCCGTCGAGCCGGAGGTCCGGGGACTCGAGCAGGGCCCGGAGCGGGGGGAGGATCATCACGTGGTTGCACATGCAGAAGAAGTTCTTGATCCCGTCGGCCCGGGCCCGCTTGAGGGTCAGCGCGGTCGACGGGGCCGTCGTCTCGAAGCCGATGGCGAAGAAGATCACGTCGCGGTCCGGGTTCTCCCGGGCGATGCGCAGGGCGTCGAGCGGGGAGTAGACCATCCGGACGTCGGCGCCCTCGGCCTTGGCGTCGAGGAGGGTCCCGTGGGATCCGGGGACCCGGAGCATGTCGCCGAAGCAGGTGAAGATCACGTTGGGCTGATGCGCCAGCGAGATCGCGTCGTCGAGGCGGCCCATCGGGATCACGCAGACGGGGCAGCCGGGGCCGTGGACGAGCTCGACGTTCTCGGGGAGGAGGTCGTCGACGCCGTAGCGGTAGATCGAGTGGGTGTGCCCTCCGCACACCTCCATGAGCTTGTAGTGCCGTCCGGGCTCGACGGTGGCGAGGATCTCGCCGGCTACGGCGCGGCCGAGCTCGGCGTCCCGGTATTCGTCAACGAACTTCATGCGCGACACCTTCCCATATGCGCGATGGCGACCCCGGCGTGAACCAGGATGTCGTCGCCGACCGCGACGGATTCAAGTAGATCGATGGCCACGGACTGGTCGGCGCCCGACTCGTCGGCGCAGATCGCCAGCCCGGACTCGTCGGCCAGGACGAGCACCCGCATGGGCAGGCCTTCGTCGCTGCACGTGATGCAGTGCGCGGGGGCGGCGTCCAACTCCATCAGTCGATCACGCTCGCCTTGAGCGCCTCGAGCTCGTCCTCGTAGCTCTCGCCCATGGCCAGGAGCTGGCGGAGCGTGGACTGGGCCTCTTCCTCGTCGATGTGGGAGAGGGCGAAGCCGACGTGGATCAGGACCCAGTCGCCGGGGCCGACGCCCTTGCCGTCGGCGTCGAGCAGTCCGATGTTGACCCGCCGCTGGACGCCGGCGACGTCGACCATGGCGAGGCGGTTCGGCTCATCGACGACCTCGACGATCAACCCAGGGATTGCTAGGCACATTGCTGGTCACCTCTGCCGTTCGCGACGGGGTCGCCCGACTGGTTGGCAAGACATTGGAAGCGCTTCATCAAGTTTCGTCTCTCCCTCGCTGCAGTTGCCTGCGTGGTCTACCACCAACCACCGGGCATGGCAACCCCTCGATAGTTGATACGGATTGGGGTGATTCAAGCGAATTTCCCCGCCGTTGTTGAAGCAACCAAACTGGGTCGAGCCGGCCGCCGCCCCCGGAGCCTACCGCCGGGCTTCGGAGGGCCATCGGCGGAGGACCCGGCATCCGGAGCTCCACCGGGGCCCGGACGGGGCCTTTTGCGGGCGCCGGATGCCGGCCGGACGGGCTCGGGAACCGGTCGATCGGGTTCGGGGCCGGCGGCCGATCGCCGGCGGGACCGGAGCTGCAACGGGAGCTGCAGCCTCCGAAAGGCCGCCGCCGTAGCATCGGCGACCCCGCTCGCGCTGGCCGTCGTCACCCTCGGCGGCCTGACCGCCGCCGGGCCCGCCGGGGCG
>JAXDHK010000057.1:0-5809 GCA_034664545.1 Solirubrobacteraceae bacterium | reverse complement strand
GAGACCCTCCTGACCATCGACGCCACGACCGGCCAGAACGGGCTCCGCCAGGCCAAGCTCTTCGCCGAGGCGGTCGAGGTGACCGGGATCGTCCTGACCAAGCTCGACGGGAGCGCCAAGGGCGGGGTGGCCCTGGCCATCGCCCGGGAGCTCGGGATCCCGGTCAAGATGATCGGGGTCGGGGAGACGGTCGAGGACCTCCGGCCGTTCGACGGGTCCGAGTTCGCCCGGGCCCTCGTCGGCTAGGCGGGTCAGGCCGAGGAGGGTCGACCCGGCGAGCGGTCGAGGAGCCGGTCGGCCGCCTCCGCGCGGCTCTCCTCGGACCGGTCGATCTCGGTGGCGACGATCCCGGCCAGCACCTCCATGAAGTGGACCTCGTCGTCGCCGAAGCCCGTCCGGGCCTCGCCCGAGGCGCAGCACAGGGTTCCGTGGAGGCGGCCGTCGGCCAGCCGGATGGGAACGCCGATGTAGGCCCCGACCCGGTCGGTGATCGACAGGTGGGCGACCCGGGGCTCGACCCGCGTGTCGGGTACGAGGTTGGGGAGCTCGCCCCGGAGCATGAGGTCGCAGTAGGTCTCGGTCAGGGGCAGGGTCGTGCCGACGGTGAAGCCCATGTGGGCCGAGACGCCGACCAGCTCGTCGACGCGCTGCGTCTCGGGCGTCACGCTCGACACGTAGGCGGCGTCCATGGCCAGGCGCTCCCGGGCGGCCTCGAGGGCGCGGGTGATGACGTCCCGCTCCCGGGCGGCGGCGACCGCCGCGAGGGCGTCGAGCACGTCCTGGTCGGTCGGTCGAGACTCGGGCGCGGCCATCCGTGCATTAGATCAGGCCCCCCGGGGCATCGCACCCGGCTTTCCGTCCGGAGGACGATGGCATCGTCCTGCGCTCGCTGACCCGGGCGACCCTCGTCATCGCCACGGTCCCCGGGCTCGCCGCCGACCTCGGCTTCGGCCTCCGGGGCCTGCGTCCGATCCTCGAGGGTCAGCCGGTGATCCTGATCGCCGACGGGAAGGTGATCGAGCCCTACCTCCGAGCCGAGCGGATCACCCTCGGGGAGATCGTCGCCGAGGCCGGCAAGAGCCGGATCGGCTCCGCCTGAGGACGTGGGGTAGGCGGTGCTCGGGACCAACGGCAGGATCAGCCTCCTCAAGGGCTCCGGAAAGGCCGACTCCCGGCTCGAGCCCGCCCGGCGCCGTCGGCGGGCGCCGGGCTAGAACGTCACCGGCCGGCGCGTCGGCGGTGCGATACTCGTCGTATGGACCTGTGGATCGTTTGGGTCATCCTCGCCGTCTTGTTTGGGGCCGGGGAGCTGCACACCAACGGGTTCTTCCTGGCCCCGTTCGCCGCCGGGGCCCTGATCGCCGCCCTCCTCGGCCTGGCCGGCCTCGGCCTCGCGGCCACGACGATCGTCTTCCTCGCCGCCTCGGTCGCCGCGCTCGGGGTCCTCCGACCGGTCGCGCTCCGCCACCGGCGGATGCCCACGGCGATGCGCACCGGGACGGCGGCGCTGATCGGCCGCCAGGCCGTCGTCGTCGAGCGGATCGCCAACCACCAGGGCCTCGGCCTGGTCAAGATCGGCGGTGAGGTCTGGACGGCCCGGTCGGTCGACGGGGACGAGGAGATCGAGGCCGGCCGGCCGGTCGAGGTCGTCGAGATCAGGGGCGCCACGGCGCTCGTCATGGAGTAGGGCGATTTCCCCAAGGAGACCATCATGGCCGCATTGATCGTGCTCGGAGTCATCGTCCTGTTCGCGCTGCTGACCGCGTCCCGGGCGATCCGGATCATCCCCCAGGCCCGGGCCGGGGTCGTCGAGCGGCTCGGCCGCTACAGCCGGACGCTCGACCCCGGGCTGACGCTCCTCGTGCCCTTCATCGACCGGGTCAAGCCGCTCGTCGACCTCCGCGAGCAGGTGGTCAACTTCAGCCCCCAGCCGGTGATCACCGAGGACAACGTGGTCGTCGGGATCGAGACCGTCCTCTACTTCACGATCACCGAGCCCAAGTCGGCGACCTACGAGATCGCCAACCCCCTCCAGGCGATCGAGCAGCTGACGGTGACCACCCTGCGCAACGTGATCGGCGGCCTGACGCTCGAGGCGACCCTGACCGCCCGGGAGAGCGTCAACGTCGACCTCCGGGGGGCGCTCGACGACGCGACCGAGAAGTGGGGGATCCGGGTCAACCGGGTCGAGATCAAGTCGGTCGATCCGCCCGAGGACATCCGGGCGGCGATGGAGAAGCAGATGCGCGCCGAGCGCGACCGCCGGGCGGCCATCCTGACCGCCGAGGGGACCAAGCAGGCGGCGATCCTCAACGCCGAGGGCGAGAAGCAGTCGGCGGTCCTCAAGGCCGAGGGCGCCCGCCAGGCGGCGATCCTCCGGGCCGAGGGCGAGGCCAAGGCGATCGCCACCGTGTTCGACGCGATCCACGCCGGCGACCCCGACGAGAAGCTCCTCAGCTACCAGTACCTCCAGATGCTCCCCCGGTTGGCCCAGGGCAGCGCCAACAAGGTCTTCGTGATCCCGTCGGAGTTCACCCAGGCCTTCGCCGGGATCGGCGAGGCCCTGACCCGGCGCGTCGTGCCCTCCGGGGGGCCGTCGCCCGCGGCCGGGGCCATCGCCGGAGCCGGTGACGGGGCCGCCGGGGCCCTCCCCGAGGGCGGGGGCGCCCCCCCGGCCCTGTCCGAGGCCGACCCCCCGGCCGGCCGGTGACCGGGGTAGCCGAACCCCTGGCCGAACGCTACGCCGCCGCGCACTCGACGCCCCCGCCCGTCGAACTGGTCGCGCTCCAAGAGGACACCATCGCGCAGCTCGCATCGCCTCAGATGCTAAGCGGACCGGTCGAGGGCCGGCTGCTCGAGCTGCTCGTCCACGCCGTCCGGGCCCGGCTCGTGCTCGAGCTCGGGACGTTCTCCGGGTTCAGCGCCCTCTCGATGGCGGCCGGCCTCCCCCCGGGCGGGCGGATCGTGACCTGCGAGGTCTCGCCCGACCACGCCGACTTCGCTCGCCGGCGGATCCGGGCGAGCCCCCACGCCGACCGGATCGAGCTCCGGGTCGGGCCGGCCCTCGAGACGATCTCGACGCTCTCGGGGCCGTTCGACCTCGTGTTCATCGACGCCGACAAGACCGGCTACCCCGACTACTACGAGGCGGTCCTCCCCAAGCTGTCGGACCACGGGCTGATCGTCGTCGACAACACGCTGTGGAGCGGCCGGGTGATCGAGCCGGCCGGTGAGAGCGAGGACACCCGGGCGCTGGCCGGGTTCAACGACGCCCTCGTCGCCGACGACCGGGTGGTCTGCGTGATGCTGACCGTCCGCGACGGGGTGACCCTGATCCGCCGGCGATAGCCCGCCTACACTCCGTCACCGATGTTCGACTCCCTCTCCGAGAAGCTCCAGGCCACCCTGGCCGAGGTTCGGGGCCGCGGGGCCCTGACCGAGGACGACGTCAACCGGGCGATGCGCGAGATCCGCCTGGCCCTGCTCGAGGCCGACGTCAACTTCAAGGTGGTCAAGGAGTTCACCGCCCGGGTCCGCGAGCGCTGCCTCGGGGCCGACGTCCTCGGCATGCTCAACCCCGGCCAGCAGGTCGTCAAGATCGTCCACGAGGAGCTCGGCGAGCTGATGGGCGGGGCCTCGGCCGGGATCGCCTTCTCCCCGCGCCCGCCGACCGTCATCCTCATGGCCGGCCTCCAGGGGTCGGGCAAGACGACGGCCACGGCCAAGCTCGCCCGCCACCTTCACGAGGAGCACGGGAGCTCGGTCGCCGTGGCCGCCTGCGACGTCTACCGGCCGGCGGCCGTCGACCAGCTGATCACCGTCGGCGCCCAGGCCGGGGCCACCGTCTACGAGCAGGGGACCGACCGGTCGCCGGTCGACATCGCCAAGTGGGCGCTCGGGCGGGCCCGGGCCGACGGCAAGGACGTCCTGATCGTCGACACGAGCGGGCGCCTCCACGTCGACGCCGAGCTGATGGCCGAGCTCGTGGCCATCCGCGACGCCGTCAAGCCCCACGACATCCTCCTGGTCGTCGACGCCATGACCGGACAGGACGCGGTCAACGTCGCCGAGCAGTTCGCCGCGGCCGTCCAGTTCGACGGGGTCGTCATGACCAAGCTCGACGGCGACGCCCGGGGTGGGGCGGCGCTCTCGGTCAAGGCGGTGACCGGCAAGCCGATCCTGTTCGCCTCGACCGGGGAGAAGCTCCACCAGTTCGAGCGCTTCCACCCCGAGCGGATGGCCCAGCGGATCCTCGGCATGGGCGACGTGATGACCCTGATCGAGAAGGCCGAGCGGGAGTTCGGCGACGATCAGGCCGAGCAGCTCGAGAAGCGGATCCGGGCCGGGGAGTTCACCCTCGACGACTTCCTCTCCCAGCTGCGGATGATGCGCCGGATGGGGCCCCTCCAGGGCCTCCTCGGGATGATCCCCGGACTCGGGGGCCAGCTCCGGGGGATGAAGGTCGACGAGCGCGAGGTCGACCGGATCGAGGCGATCATCCTCGCCATGACGCCCGAGGAGCGCCGCCGGCCCGAGCTGATCAAGGGGTCCCGGCGCCTCCGGATCGCCCGGGGGTCGGGGACCAACGTCCAGGCGGTCAATCAGCTGGTCAAGCAGTTCGACCAGGTCCGCAAGGTCATGCGCAAGCTCGGCAAGGGGAAGATGCCCGACCTCGGGGCCCTGCTCCGCCAGGCCGGACGCTGACCGGCGGGCAGCCTCCGGGGCCGGGGCACGCTACTCTCAGGTCCTCTAGAGAACTCCGAAAGGGACCCGTGGCAGTTAGACTCAGGCTCACCCGCGTGGGCGGCAGGAAGGATCCGGTGTGGCGCGTCGTCGTCGCCGACCAGCGCTCCCCGCGCGACGGTCGGGTGATCGAGACCGTCGGCCAGTACAACCCCCAGACCTCTCCGTCGACGATCGTCATCGACGAGGCCCGGACCCGCCACTGGCTGGCCCAGGGGGCGCAGCCGTCGGACCAGGTCCGCAAGCTCCTGCGCATCCAGGGCATCAGCTAGCCCACCGGACACCGGACCCGGGCGATGGCCATGGAGATGACCGAGCTGCTCGAGTACCTGGCCGAGGGGCTGGTCGACGATCCCGAGCAGGTCGCGGTCGAGCGCTTCGACGAGCCCGACGGGACGATCGTGCTCGAGCTCGCGGTCGGGCCCGACGACTACGGCAAGGTGATCGGCCGGGGCGGGCGGACGGCCCACGCCCTGCGGACCGTGGTCCGGGCGGCCGGGTCCCGGGACGGCCAGCGCGTCGTCCTCGACATCGTCGACTGATCCCCATGGCGACCGACGGGGGTCTTCTGGCCGGCCGGGTCGGGCGCCCGCACGGCCTCGACGGCAGCTTCTACGTCACCCGGCCCCGGCCGAGCATGCTCGAGCTGGGGATGAAGGTCCGGGTCGGCGACCGGCCCGACGAGGTGGCGATCGTCCGCCGGGCCGGGACCGACGCCCGTCCGATCGTCCGGATCGAGGGCTGCGAGGACCGGGCGGCGGCCGAGGCGCTCCGCGAGGTCGACCTGGTCGTCGACGCCGCCGTCGTCCCGGCCCTCCCCGACGGCGAGTGGTGGGCCGAGGAGCTCGCCGGATGCCGGGTGATCGACGGCGACCGGCCGGTCGGGGTCGTCCGGTCGATGCTCGGCCTCCCGTCCTGCGAGTGCCTCGAGGTCGAGCGGCCCGACGGGTCGGAGCTCCTCGTCCCGATGGTCCGGGACGCCGTGCGCCGGGTCGACGTGGACGCCCGGGTGATCGACGTCAACCTGGCCTTCCTCGGCGAGGCGACGTGAGGTCGTTCGCCCGGG
>JAXDHK010000056.1:0-5664 GCA_034664545.1 Solirubrobacteraceae bacterium | reverse complement strand
CGCCTCGGCGTTCCGCCGCCTCTCGGTCCGCCCCGGGCTCGTCCGGGGACTCGAGACCGGAGACCTCGTCCTCGCCCGCCGGACGCTGAACCACGTGGTCGTCCGCCACGCGGTCCGCGAGCGGGTGACCCACGGCTCCCGGACGCTCGTCGACGTCGGCCTGAAGTTCGTGATCGCCGGCGAGCGCCATCCCCTCCGAGCCCCGGACGGAACCTATCTCGGGCGGATCGAGATCTCGATCCAGGATGTCATCGGCTTCGTCAAGCTGTTCCATCGCCTGACCGGCGCCGACGTCGTCGTCCGGGGCTGGGCGGGCCACGCCAAGAGCTCTCTTGCGGCCCCAGGTCGGCTCCCCCCGCTGCCGAGCTCGGGTCCGGTGTCGGTGGCCGGCCGCGCCTATTTCGTCGGCTCGTTCGCGAGGACCGGCTTCGCCGGTGAGCCTCTTACCGTGTGGATCCTCGATCCCGTCGGAGGAGGTTGACACCACCGGGGGCGGGCTTGTACTGTCGTCGCTGACGGGGTCCGGTACACGATCGGCGATGTCGAAGCTCCCGCTTCCATCGCGAGAGGGTGGGGAAGCATGTTCAGGACTGATCGCTGTCGGCCGTGGCTGGCTCACGGATCCGGACCTCGTGTTCGTGTGCCCGCCATCCTCGTGGTCACGTGCATCTCCCTCTTCGGCCCCGCCGGCTCGGCCTCGGCGGCCGTCCGCCCCAGCTCGACCGCCGTCGGCTGCTCCCCGGCTTCGCTTCACCCCGGGCAGGCCACCACCTGCACGGTGACCGTGACCGGCTCGGTCCGGCCGACCGGGACGGTCGCCTTCGCCGGAAACTCGAGTGGAACGTTCAGCCCGACGACGTGCACCCTGGCGCCGATCGGCGGCACCCAGGCACGTTGCTCTGTCTCCTACACGCCGGCATCCGTCGGCTCGGGCGTGCACAGGGTCTACGCCAGCTACTCGGGTGACGCGAGCTCGGCCCCGAGCACCGGCTCGACCACGGTCAACGTCCAGTCCTCGGCCAGCGCCGTCACGGTCACCTGCTCGCCCGGGAGCCTGCAGGTCGGTCAGCCGACGACCTGCACCGCCACCGTGACCGGCTCCACCCGGCCCACCGGCACCGTCACGTTCGCCAGCAACTCGAGCGGAACGTTCAACTCGACGACATGCACGCTCGTCCTGATCGGCGGGAACCAGGCCCGTTGCTCGGTCGTCTACACCCCGAGCTCGACCGGATCGGCAATACACAAGATCTACGCGAGCTACTCGGGCGACGCGAGCAATTCGCGGGCGACCGCCCTCGGCGCCGACGTCAGCGTGTTCGCGACCCCGTGCCCGGCGGCCGACAACGGACGCACGGGACCCGGCCACTTCCGGTTCATCACCAGCGCCTGCGAGAACCCGTCGCACACCGTAGCCACGTTCCCGCTCCACCGGGGGATGAGCCATGGCAGAACCGTCTGGTTCGTGGTGACCGACTCCTCCACCCAGGCCGATGCCCTGGCCCAGGGCGTCAACTTCGCGCCGAAGCTCGCCAACGCCATCGGTTCCTCGGCCCTCCAGGTGGTGACGGTCAACAACGGAGTCGTCAACTTCCCGGCGACGGTCGACTTCGCCCACACGCGCAGGGTCACGCCCGGCCCAACCGTCTTCCCGCCCGCCGTCGCCGATCCCCCGGCGGTCGGCGAGGCGAACTACAGCCCGCTGATCCAGCTTCCCGACGGCACCGTCCTCAACGCCCCGCAGGTCGCCAACGACACCGGCAAGGCCGACAAGGTGGTCAGCCTCGACACGACCCACATGGCGGTCCAGTACCGCGAGACCGAGGGCTTCTACGAGGACAAGTTCGTCCACTACGCGTCGTTCGACTCGGGCAGCTCGGTGGCGGCGGCGATCGAGGACATGACCTACGCCCCGGCCCTGAACGGCCTGCCCCGCCCCGACGACGAGGGCCTGACGACCTCGGCCCGGGAGGAGCTGAACGCGTTCATCAACGGACCGACCGGCGTCAACAATCCCCAACGACAGGGCGTCAACGCGACGATCCTCGACGACATGGATCCCCACAACATCCTCCATGAGGCGCCGGTGCTCCCCGCCCACGCCGACGTCGGGTCGATCGAGTACGCCCCGATGTGGGATGTTCACTTCGCCCAGTGGACGCAGGCGGCGATCGACGCCGGGGATCGGGTCCAGGTGCGCAGCGTCGACGAGGTCCGCGCCCGGGTCGCCGAGGGCCTCATCACCGGTCCCGGCGGGGGCCCGTTCCAGTCCGCCGGCTTCGTGGTCAACTGCCCGCTGATCAGCATCGACGTCCCCTAGCGCCGGGGCCTCGGGGAGGCGCGCGCGAAGGAGAACGCCCGGCGAGCGCGAAATTTCCACAGGCCGATGGCGATACGAGACTCATGGCGTCGGGCGCTGGTCTTTTCCGGACTCGTCGACGACAACCCCCGGACCAACCCCGAGTACCTCCTCCGGCCCGATCCCGAGCCCGTCGCGCCCCCGGCCCCCCCGGCGTCCGTCCCGCTCGTGCCCGCGCCGATCCCGGCTCCGGTGGATCCCCCCCACGCCCTCGACCCGCCGAGCGACGACTACCAGGACGTCGAGGATGCCGCCGAGCGCATCGTCGTGCGCCGGATGAACGCCCCGCCGCCCACCGCCCCCCCGGCGCGCGATGACACCGGTGAGCTCCTCCACCGTGCGCGTCCGTCCCCGTCCTCGCCGCCCGCCCCGGTCTCCCCACCCCCGCCCCCGCCCCGGGCGTCGGCTCGCCCGCCGCACCCGCCGCGGGAGGTCAGCGTCCTCCGAGTCGCGCCCCGGTCCTTCAACGACGCCCAGCAGGTCGCCGACCGCTTCAAGGCGGCCACCCCGGTCGTGCTCGACCTCGAGGGGATCGACAACGACCTCGCCAAGCGCCTGATCGGGTTCGCCAGCGGCCTGACCTACGGCCTCGACGGAGGGATGGAGCGACTCGACCAGCGCGTCTTCCTCCTCACCCCCCGGGGGGTCGAGATCCCCCCCGCCCAGCGCGCCCGCCTCTCGGCTCAGGGCTCGCTCGGTCGAGCCTGACCGGCCCACGGGCTTGAACCCCGCCCCCGGCGGGCATAGGTGACGGGTGAGCGCCGCCCGCGGACCATCCACCAAGGAGATCGTCCGGATCTTCGCCACGGTGGCCGCCCTCTGCGCCCTGGTCTACGTGCTCTACCTCGTCCGGAGCGTGATCTGGATGGTGGCGATCGCCGTGTTCGTGGCGATGGCCCTCGGTCCGGCGGTCGGGCTCCTCGGCCGGACGCGGATGCCCCGGCCGCTCGCCATCGTCCTCGTCTACCTGGCCATCGCCGCCGGCATCGTCGGCATCGGGACGCTGCTGGTGCCCCCGCTCGTCTCCGGGGTCAAGTCGATCGCCGACAACGCCCCGAGCTACGTCGCCAAGCTCCGCCAGAACAAGACCCTTCGCGAGTACGACAACCGCTACAAGATCACCCAGAAGCTCAACACCGAGGCGGCGAAGCTGCCCGAGCGCCTCGGTCAGTCGGCGGGCGCCCTGAGCAACGTGACCGTCGGGGTGTTCAGCGCCCTCTTTCAGCTGATCACCGTCCTCACCATCGCCTTCTTCCTCCTCCTCGACGGCGAGCGGCTCTACGGCGCCGTCCTGCGCGTCGTGCGCCCCCACCAGGCCGCGCGCCTCGCGGCGGTCTCGGCGACGATCTACCGGTCGGTCGCCGGCTACGTGCTCGGCAACCTCGCGATCAGCGTGATCGCCGGCCTCGTGTCCCTGGTCACCCTGCTCATCCTCGGCGTCCCCTTCGCCGTCCCGCTCGCCGTCCTGATGGCCTTCTTCGACCTCATCCCCCTCGTCGGGGCGACGATCGGCGCCATCCTCGTCGGGATCGTGACCCTGTTCGTCGACTTCCCCACCGCCACCATCGTCTGGGCGATCGTCCAGCTCGTCTACCAGCAGGTCGAGAGCAGCGTCCTCGTCCCCGTGGTCTATCGCCGGACGGTCAACGTCAGCGCTCTGCTGACCGTCGTCGCCGTGCTCATGGGCGCCCAGCTCCTCGGCATCCTCGGGGCGCTGATCGCGATCCCGGTGGCCGGGGCCATCCAGATCGTCGCCCAGGAGGTCTGGCGCAATCGCGTCGGCACCGACCCCCCGCCCGCGGCCCCGGCTGCCTGACCGATCAGCCCCGGCTGCGCTCGAGCGTGGCCAGGGTGTCGAGGAGCATGTCCTCCAGCCGCCCGTCCTCGAGCTCGAGCGCGACCGCCCCGGTCCGGAGCTCGACCCCGTCGATCAGCTTGAGCAGGTCCCACGCCGCCTGGTAGTCCTCCTTGGAGATCGCCCGGTTGGCGTCGACGATCTCGAGGTCGGCGTCGACCTCGGTCCCGGCGATGTACCGGGTCGAGAGGTACCGGCGAACGTCGGCGAGGAGGTCGCCCTCCAGGGTGATCCTCATTCGTCCTCGAGCTCCTCGACGCGCATCTCCTGCATCTCCCCCCGCCGGGTGCACCGGATCAGCAGGGCATACTCGCGGCCGAGCTCGTCGGGGTCAACCGGCCACTCGTGGGGCGGGATCGGCGGCCACCCGGCCCGGACGCGCCAGGCTTCGAGATCGCCGCAGGCCGGGCAGATCGGGAGCGGATGCATGAAGCTGGCCATCCGGCTGTTGGTGAAGATCTTCTCCGGATAGGGCCGCCCGCACCGGCGGCACGAGGCGTACTCGGCGAACCCGACCATCAGTTGAGGATCGCCCGGAGCCCCTGGAGCTCGGCCGTCAGCGTCGCGGCGTCCCCCGCCGCGAGCGGCAGCATGAGGCGGAGCTCGGCCGCCCTGATCGCCCGGGTGAGGTCGTGGCGGCGCTGGTAGGACCCGACGAGGTTGTTGAGCATCCGCAGGGCCGTCGGGTGGGGGCCCCACGGGACGACGTCGCTCGACGACGGGGCCTCGTTCCGGACGCCCCCGGCGAACGGGTCGATCAGGACGGGCCGGGGCCCGCCGAAGTGGCCGACGACGTAGTGCCCGGGCATCCCGACCCCGTGGAGCTCGATCCCGGCCCGGCGGGCCGCCTCGACGTAGACGACCGAGAGGAGGATCGGCAGGCCGGCCCTCCGGTCGAGCACCCGGTCGAGCATCGAGTTGTCGGGGTGGTCGTAGTCCTCCCGGTCGCCGGCGAAGCCGTGGCGCCGACCGAGCACCTCGGCGACGACCCCTGCCTCGACCTCCGGATCTCCGAGGGCGCCGCCGCCGGCCGCCGCGGCGATCTCGGCCCCGAGGGCGTCGAGTCGCGCGAGCGCGCCCCGGGCGTCGACGTCGCCGAACTCGCCCGCCATGGCCAGAGCGAGCTCGTCCAGGCGGGGCGCGGCCTCGGCGGCCAGGACGGCGAAGGGCGGGGACCCCATCGGGAGATACTCCCAGCTCGGGCGCCGCTCACGGCTCGCGGAGCGCCGCGGCGCCGGCGTGGACGGCGAGGTTCCGCGCGGCCGTCCCGGCCCCAGGGTCGCCGGCGAGCGCCCGACCGAGCTCGTGAGCGTGGGCCCGGACCCGGTCGGTCGGGTAGTCGCCGGCCCAGGCGCGGGTGGTCAGGAAGGCCCAGTCGCTCGCCTGGACGGCGAGCAGCTCCCGGGCGGCCGGATCCCCGGCCCGGCCGCCGGCGGCCAGGGCCAGCAGC
>JAXDHK010000055.1:0-3537 GCA_034664545.1 Solirubrobacteraceae bacterium | reverse complement strand
CCGGGGCCGGCGGGGCCGGGTCAGTCGAGCGCGCCTCAGGGGCCCCCGGCGGGCCCGGGTCAGTCGAGCGCGCCCGGGGGCAGGATGTAGCGCGACGGGGCCGAGGACGTGTTCGGGCCGGTGGCGTACCGGTCGGCCCCGTGGAGGCCGTGCCGGCCCGAGACCGGGGCGCTCGCCTCGGCCTGGGCTCCGTGGGCCATCATCCACGCCAGCACGTCGTCCGAGCCGGTGCCCTCGGCGAGCACCGCGGCGCGCTCGACGACCGTCCCCCCGGAGGGATGGGCTCGGGCCAGGCGCTTGAGCAGCAGCCGGATCGCGTCGTCGTCCACGCGCCTCACGGTACCTCAGGTACGCCGCGGACGGCGGGCCCGTACCCGGGTCCGGCGGATCCAGGCGGTTTTCGAAACGTCAGGCGAGCGGGACCCCGAGGACGGTCGCCCGGGGCGGCCCGGCGCTCTGGGGAGTCAGCTCGGTCACGTAGGCCCGGTCGGGGCCGAGGGCCGTCGTCCAGAGGCTGACCGCCGTCGGGGCGATCCGGGGCGACGGGCACCGGCTCGGCCCGCTGCCGACCTGGGTGTGGCCGGGCTCGTAGCCGGGGTCCCGGATGGCGACCCCGCCGAGGCGCAGGAGGATCTGGCCCCCGGCCGGGGTCTTCGGCGACCCGAGCACCAGGCGCTGGTCGCAGTAGGTCGCCCGCTCGTAGAGGAGCCGGTCGCCGAGGAGGGCCGGGTTGAGGAGCTGGCTGGCCCGCGACGAGCGCAGCACCCGGCGGCGGCCGCTCGTCAGGTTGAACTCGAGGATCCGGCTGGTCGTCGGGGCGTTGATCGCGACGACCATCCGGTTGCCCTCGATCTCCGGGCGGCCGAGGTCGACGTTCGCGGGCTCGGCGGCGACCACGGTCCTCGTGTCGGCGGCCGGGAGCCGGAGGCTCACGAGGACGGTCCGGCCGTCGGCTTCGGCCGTCCGGACGACCAGCCAGGAATCCGACACGGCGAGCTGCGTCGCCCCGGGGACGGTCACCCGGGCCACGACCGCGTTCCCGGCCGTGACCGTCACGTACGGGCCGATGTGGACCGCCAGGTTCGCCCCCCCGAGCGCCGGGTCGACCCCCCCGAGCGGCCGGAGCGCCGCCCCCGGCTCGGTGACCAGGATCCCGGCCGAGTTCGGGACCGCCCAGGCCACGGCGGGTCCGCTCGCGCTCGGATCGGTCGCCGGTCGGGCGATCTCGGTCGGCGAGCCGGCGGCCAGGGCGCTTCCGGCGCCCGCCCCGGCGCCGAGGGCGACGGCGCTCGCCAGCAGCAGGAGGCCGTCGACCAGGCGCAGCCCCCGGAGGACGACCGGCCGCTCGGCCATCAGCTCGGCGTACCGGATGCCCCGCTCCCCGTCGATCCACGGCGCCAGCGCCACGACCGGGAGGGCCCGCCCGGCCCCGAAGGCCAGGCCGATGGCCAGTCCGGCCGACGGGTCGGCGATCGCCACGCTGATCCCGGCCAGGGCCCAGACGGCCAGCGTCAGGACGAAGGTCGTGAAGCCCAGCCCCAGGAGGATGCCGTAGAGCCCCCCGGCCACGGGGAGGGGCATCACCCGCCGCCAGTGCTCGGGGACCTGGCGGCGGACCTGGGGCAGGACCCGCACCCCCCGGGCCTCGCCGACCGCCGCGGCCACGGCGATCCCCACGGCCGCCCCCGTCGCCCAGGCCGACCCCCCGCCGCCGAGGATCCGACCGAGGACCGAGAGGACGGTGAAGGTCGCCGCGCCCCCGGCCAGGGCGCCGACGGCGAACGTCGCACACCCGGCGATCGTCGTCCGCCTCCCCCCGGTGTGCCCGGTCGGCCCGAGCGTCGCGAGCATCGAGAAGCCGCACGGCGACCAGGTCCCGGTCAGCCCGGCGGCGAACGCCGTCCCGGCGAGGAGGATGGTGGCTAGCACTTGACCCCCGTGTCGTAGTAGGTCACGCAGAAGACGCTCCGGCCCGAGAAGCAGTACCCGGTCAGGCTGGCGTCCCCGTTGATCCGGTGGGCCGAGAAGGCGCAGCAGTCGACCAGCCGGCGGACGTGCCCCCCGCAGCACCGGTACCACGACCCGTCGGTGTAGGTCCTCAGGTTGTACCGGTCGGGGACCCCGTCGAGGCAGACCCGGCTCCGCGGGGCCGGGGGGATCGGGCGGCCGTTCGGGTCGAGCAGGACGTTCCCGTCGGCGTCGACCGCGTGCCCGGCCGCGTCGATCGGCCGGCCGAGGTCGTCGACCGGGTGCCCGTCGAGCGCCCGTAGCGGCCGGCCCCGGGCATCGACCCGCGGCAGCCCGGTCGGATGCGGGCAGTTGGCCGTCGTGTAGGTGTGGCCGCAGAAGTTGTAGTAGGCCTCGGCCGGCTCCGCCCCGGCCAATCTCGATCCCCCCGCCCCGGCGACCAGGGCGGCCCCGACCCGGGCGAGGAAGCCTCGCCGGGAGGTCGCCCGGGCCACCGCCAGCCCGAGTCCGGCCCCGTCGGCCTCCCCCGGTGGGCCGGTCGGGTCAGGCATGGCTGAGCGTCCCCCGCCGCTCGGCGCTGGCCAGCATGCCCTCGAGTTGTCCCCCGCTGTTGAACGTCCCCTTGGCCAGGACCGTCCCCTCCCGGTCGAGGACCACGGCGTACGGGCTCCCGGGCACGGCGAGCTCGGCCCAGACGTCCGCGTCGACGTGCTCGTCGAACCGCAGCCCGGCGACCAGGGGATCCCCGATCACCCAGTCGACCGCCGGATCGAGCGCCCGGCACATCGGACAGCCCTCCGACGAGAACACGGCCAGGGCGAGCCGGGTCTCGTCCTCGAGGGCGAAACGCTCGATCACCGACAGGCGGCGGCCGATCCCCGGGCCCTCGTCGGCGAGCTCGAGGGCCATCTGTGGGCCCAAGCGCAGACGGAGCTCGCCGATCTCCCGTGCCAGGGCCATCATCCCCACCGAAACCGCTCCCAAGCCCACCAGAGCGAGGCCCAGCCCGGCCCCGAGCCAGACGACCGCCGACGGCCGCGTGGCGGGCACCGACGGGAGCCCGGCGAAGGCCGCGGCCAGCACGAGGTTCCGGGCGACCGCCGCCCGGGTGACCGTCGACCGGGCCCCGAAGCACGCGCACGGCGCCCCGGCTCCGCCCCGGCCGAGGATGCGCGCGAGGGCGACGGCGAAGGCCGCCAGCGCCCCGGCCGCCGCGTAGGCCGCCGCCGCGCTCCCCGCGGCGACCCCCGCCCCCAGGCCGAGCTCTCCGGCGACGAGCCCGCCCAGGCACCCTGCCCGCAGGCGGGGGGACCGGAGGCCGAAGGTGGTCAGGGCGGCCGCGCTCCGGCGCGGCGCCCCGAGCTTGGCGGCGGCGCTAGCCACGAGTACGCCGCCTAGGGCCACGGCGAGCGCCGAGTCGAGCCTCACCCCCCCGAGGTTACGTCACCGGGCCTTGGCCAGGTAGCTCCGTCCGGCCCGGACCACGATCTGGCGCCTGCGGCGGAAGTCGCTGACCACGACGCTGCCCCGCTTGACCGTGGTCAACGTCCCGTCGCACCGATCGCTCGT
>JAXDHK010000054.1:0-3757 GCA_034664545.1 Solirubrobacteraceae bacterium | reverse complement strand
GGGACGAGGCGGGCACCGGCGGCGGGGAGGGTGCGGGGTCGGCCCCGGTCCCGCACCTGGTCGAGGGGGAGGCCGCGGCCCTGGCGAGCGTGCCGGTTCCGGGCGGGTCGGTCGAGATCCTGGCCGGCGAGGGCGTCGACCTCGGGGCCCACCTGGCCCGCCAGGAGAAGCGCCGCGAGGAGCTCGTCGCCGAGATCGCCCGCGCCGCCGGGAAGCTCGCCAACCCGGGTTTCGTCGCCAAGGCCCCGCCCGCCGTCGTCGCGGCCCAGCGCGAGCGGATCGCCGGCCTCGAGGCCGAGCTGACCGCGCTGTGACGGGCGCGGGCGCCCCCGCCCCCGGGCGGGCCGGGTGGACGGCGGGCGAGGCCGAGCGCTACCTGCTCGGCCTCGAGCTCTTCGGGATGAGCTTCGGGCTCTCCCGGATGCGTCGGCTGATGTCGGTGCTCGACGCCCCCCACGAGCGGTTCGCCTCGATCCACGTCGTCGGCACCAACGGCAAGTCCTCGACCACCCGGATGATCGCCGCCCTGCTCGACCGCCACGGCCTGCGGACCGGGGCCTACACCTCGCCCCACCTCGTCGCCTTCACCGAGCGCGTCCAGGTCGCCGGCGCCGACGTCACCCCGGAGCGCTTCGCCGCCGCCGTCGGCCGGGCCGCCCGGGCCGCCGTGCTCGTCGACCGGACGCTGTCGGGGGAGGGCGACCGGGTCACCCAGTTCGAGGCCCTGACCGCCGCCGCCTACGCCGAGCTCGCCGCCGCCGGGGTCGAGGTCGCCGTGGTCGAGGCCGGTCTCGGCGGGCGCTACGACGCCACCAGCGTGATCGACTCGAAGGTCCAGGTCCTCACCAACGTCGGCCTCGAGCACACCCGGTGGCTCGGTCCGACGATCGCCGACATCGCCGCCGAGAAGCTCGACGTCGTGCGCCCGGGCGGGGTCCTCGTGCTCGGGTCAGACCTCCATCCCGACGCCCGGGCCGTCGCCGACCGGGTCGCCGGCGAGCGCGGGGCGCGCATCGTCGTGGCTGCCCCCGACCTCCCGGAGGCCCGGCTCCTGCGGGCCCGGGGCGCCTACCAGCGGCGGAACCTGGCCGTCGCCGTCCGCGCCGCCGCCGAGTTCCTCGGCCGGCCGCTGCACCCCCCGGCGATCGCCGGGGTGGCCGCCGACCTGGTCGTCCCCGGCCGCTTCGAGGTGATCGACCCGGCCGCCGATCCGGTCACCGTCCTCGACGGGGCCCACAACCCGAGCGGGGTCGAGGCCCTCGCCGAGTCGCTGCCCGAGTTCCTCGGCGGGCGCCCGCTCTGCCTCGTGCTCTCGATCCTCGACGACAAGGACGCCGGGGCCATGCTCGCCGTCCTGCTCCCCCTGTGCTCGCGGCTGATCTGCACCGCCGCCTCGAGCCCCCGGGCCCTGCCTCCGGCCACGCTCGCCTCGCTGGCCGGGCAGATCGGGGGCGGCGCCCCGGTGGTCGAGGTCGAGCCCGACCCCCGGGGGGCCCTCGCCCGGGCCCGGGAGCGCTCCGCGGGGGGCGTGGTCCTCGCCACGGGCTCGATCTACCTGATCGCCGACCTCCTGCGTCCGGCCGGGGCCGGGCGGGGCTCGATCCTGTGAACGACGACGACCGGCCGTCCCTGGCCGCGATGATCGGCGCCGTCGCCTTCACCGTCGCCCTGGTCATCCTGCTCTTCTTCGCGGCCGGCTACGCCTTCGGCCGGTTCTTCTTGTAGGGCTCCGGCCCCCGGCGTCGAAACTCCATGCGAGTCGATGGCGGCCCCGCGGCCGTTAGACTCCCTTCTATGCTGCCCATCAGCTATTTCGGCATCAACAACGACGGGATCAACCTCGTCATCAACCTGCTGATCCTCTTCGCGGTGGTGATCTGGTTCGCCCTCGTCTACTGGACCTATGCCGACGCCCGGCGGCGGATCGACGATCCGATGCTCGTCTACTGCGCGGCCGCCGCCTCGCTCTTCCCGTTCGTCGGGACCACGGTCTACATGATCGTCCGCCCGCCCGAGTACCTCGACGACATCCGCGAGCGCGAGCTCGAGATGGCCGCCTCCGAGGCCCGCCTCTCGGCGATCCAGCTGCTCTGCGGCCACTGCGACCACGAGGTCGAGCGCGACTACCTCGTCTGTCCGAACTGCCTCGGCCGGCTCAAGGATCCGTGTCAGAACTGCGGCAAGCCGCTGGAGCAGAGCTGGACGCTGTGCCCCTATTGTGAGAACCCGGCGAAGGCGGCCGACTACCGCCCGAGCGAGCCCCGGCGCGCCAGACGGCGCCGGACCCCGGCCCCCGACGCCATCGCCGGCGAGGCGCCCCCGACCAGCTACTAGCGGGCGGCGCCGCCCCATCCGTAACGCAGATCAAGGAGATCGACCACACGTGCAGCGCACTCTCATCCTCGTAAAGCCCGACGCCTACGCCCGCTCGCTGAGCGGGGAGATCCTCGCCCGCTTCGAACGCAAGGGCCTGCGGCCGATCGCGGCGAAGGTCATGACGATGACGCTCGAGAAGGCCGAGGAGCACTACGCCGAGCACGTCGACCAGCCCTTCTTCCCGGGGCTGGCCGCCTTCATCACCTCCGGACCCCTGCTCGCCCTCGTGCTCGAGGGCCCCTCGGCGATCATCGCCGCCCGCCAGCTGATCGGCACGACCGACCCCCTGGACGCCGCTCCGGGGACGATCCGCGGGGACTTCGGCCTGGAGAGCGCGCGCAACCTGGTCCACGGGTCCGACGGCGCCGTGGCCGCGGCCCGGGAGATCGGGATCTTCTTTCCCGAGCTCGACGCCGCCTCGGGCCCCGCCGCCCGCCAGATCGCCCAAGCGGTGTGAGCGGGCCGGGCGACGCCCGGCCGGCCGAGCTCGTCCTCGCCTCGCGCTCGCCCCAGCGCCGGGCCATCCTCGACCTGCTCGGGGTCCCGTTCGTCGTGCGCCCGGCCGACGTGGTTGAGCGGACGACCGGCGATCCCCGTGACGTGGCCGTCGAGAACGCGCTCCGCAAGGCGCAGGCCGTGGCCCGGGCCGGGGCCGGGCCCGAGCCGGGGAGCCGGGTGCTGGGCGTCGACACCATCGTGGTCCTCGGCGGGGCGATCTACGGCAAGCCGCCGGACGCCGAGGCCGCCCGGACCACGCTGCGGGCGCTGAGCGGGGCCACCCACACCGTGATCAGCGGCCTCGCCCTCCTCGGCGCCGGCCCCGGCCCCCGGAGCGTCGCGGCCGTCACCGGCGTGCGCTTCCGCCGGCTCGACGAGGCCACGATCGACTGGTACCTGGCCAGCGGGGAATGGCGCGAGCGGGCCGGCGGCTACGCCATCCAGGGGCGGGGGGCGGCGCTCGTCGAGGCGATCGACGGGGACTACACCAACGTCGTCGGGCTGCCCCTGGCGGCGCTCCTGCGACTCTGGCCCGACCTCCTCGCCCCGCCCGCCTGACGGGCGCGATTTTGCAGCGGTTTTCTCCCGTGGGAGCGCCCTTGCGCGGCCGGGGCGCCGGGCCTCGTCCGCTACACTGGCGCCGAAGGCAGGGCTGACGTCCATCTCCGACGGAGCGGTCCATGGCTCCGCAGCGGCGACCGCCGCAGCTTCCTCTCCTCACGCATCAGACGATGGGCTTGTTCACCTACCTAACAGGTTTCGGCGGCCGTGACATGGCCGTGGACCTCGGCACCGCCAACACGCTCGTCTACGTGCGTGGTCGCGGCATCGTCCTCTCGGAGCCGAGCGTCGTCGCGATCGACTCGCGCACCGGCGAGGTCCA
>JAXDHK010000053.1:0-2986 GCA_034664545.1 Solirubrobacteraceae bacterium | reverse complement strand
GCCTGCCCCCGGTTCCAGAGCCAGCCGTCCAGCACCCGCGGCGCCACGCCCACCCGCCGGGCGAGGAGCTCGCACGCGTGAACCGCGCACGCCCGGATCTCCCGCTCCTGGGTCCCCGGGCCGACGGGGAGGCCGGCGTCGATCCGCGCGGCCAGGCCGGTCTCGTAGCGCAGGACGCCCTCGCAGCGCAGCACGTGCGGGACGAGGTTGTCGGCGAAGATGGTCAGCCGGTCGAGGTCGCCGAACTCGGCCACCCCGGCCAGGGCCAGGTCCGAGGCCGTGATCTGCGCCCGCTTGTAGAAGCCCCGGTCGGCGAACATGGCCATCCCCCCGGCCAGCATCTCGGCCAGCCGCTCCGCGCTCCCCCCGGCCTCCCCGACCAGCTCGAGCGCCGTCCGGTCGCCGAGGAAACGCCCGAGCCCCCGGAGCGCCTGGGCGTAGAGGCCGATCAGCTCGTGGTCGGGTGCCTGGCCGAGCAACGGGCCCAGGTCCTCCGCCCGGACCCCCCGTAAGGCGATGGCGCTCCAGAACCCCACCCCCCGAAAATGATCGGCCAGCGACCAGGCGATGGTGGTGTAGCCGCTGCACCCCGGCCGTTTGCGCAGCGTCGGGAACCAGCCCGACCCGAAGTTGATCGCGTCGAGGGCCAGCATGTAGGCGGCGACCGCCTCGGGCTCCCCCTCCAGGTAGTGGCAGACCGGGTCGAGCCCGACCCCGGCCGGACCCGGGTCCGGGTCGAGGCGGGCGAGGGCGTCGGTGTCGATCGTCACCCACCGCGCCCGGCCGGCCACCTCGGCGCAGTCCCGGCGGACGTCGTCGCAGAGCCCCACCCCCCAGACGATATGGCGCCGACCCCGCCTCTATCCTCAGATGCATGGCCGACACCGTCCAGGACGAGCGGATCGAGGCTCTCCTCGACGGCCTGAACCCGCCCCAACGCGAGGCGGTCACCCACGGCGAGGGCCCCCTCCTGATCCTGGCCGGGGCCGGGAGCGGGAAGACCCGGGTCCTCACCCACCGCATCGCCTATCTCGTCCACAGCGGCCGGGCCCGGGCCGACGAGCTCCTGGCCATCACGTTCACCAACAAGGCGGCCCAGGAGATGCGCGAGCGGGTCGAGCTCCTCCTCGGGCGCAGCACCCGCGGGATGTGGGTGATGACCTTTCACTCTGCATGCACGCGGATGCTTCGCGCTCACGCCGAGCACCTTGGCTACAAGCGTCAATTCACGATCTATGACCAGTCGGACTCTCGTCGCTTGGTCAAGCGGTGTCTCGACGACTTGGGTATCGACCCGAAGCGGTATGCCCCGTCCGGCATGCACAACCAGATCTCCGACGCCAAGAACCGCCTGCTGTCGTCCGAGGCCTACGCCGAGCAGGCGGACTCGGAGTTCGAGGCCATGGTGTCCGGGGTCTACGAGGAGTACCAGCGTCACCTCCTCCGCAGCAACGCCATGGACTTCGATGATCTCCTGTTTCGTGCGGTCGACCTGCTGCGAATGTCCGAAGAGGTCCGCGAGCGCTACCAGGCGACGTTCCGGCACGTGCTGGTCGATGAGTACCAGGACACCAACCATGCCCAGTACCGATGGCTGAACCTGCTCGCTGGAGCCGGAGCTCGGGGGGAGGCCGGCTCGCCGACCGGGCATCGCAACCTGGCGGTCGTCGGGGACGACTCGCAGTCGATCTACAGCTTTCGTGGCGCCGATGTGCGCAACATCCTCGACTTCTGCGACGACTTCCCTGACGCTCAAGTCGTCAAGCTCGAGCAGAACTACCGTTCGACTGGCACGATCCTCAGAGCAGCCAACGCGGTTATCGCGAACAACCGCGGAGCGATGAAGAAGGCAATGTGGACTGAGCTCGGGGAGGGAGACCCGATCAACGTCCAGGTCCTTGGCGACGAGCGCGCCGAGGCGCGCTTTCTCCTCGGAGAGATCGAGAGACTCGTGGAGGACGGCGAAAGTCGCTCGGACATCGCCGTGTTCTACCGTACCCACGCGCAGTCGCGGGTTCTCGAGGAGGCGCTGGTCGGGGCCGACGTCCCGTACCAGGTGATCGGTGGTCCCAAGTTCTACGACCGGACCGAGATCAAGGACGCGATCGCCTACCTCTCGGTGCTCGTCAACCCGGCGGACCAGAGCAGCTTCACGCGCGTGGCGAACTCGCCCCGCCGCGGGATCGGCCAGACCTCGCTCTCGCGTGTCCTGACCCACGCCGAGACGCAGGGGATCAGCATCTGGGAGGCGGCCGCGGCACCGGATCGGGTGCCCGGGCTCGGCAAGGCGGCGATCACGTCGCTCGGCCGCTTCATGGACACGATGGTCGAGTTGCGCCTGCGTGCCGAGGGCGGCACCCCCGTCGGGGACCTGCTCGAAACCACCCTGCACCAGAGCGGCTACATCGAGGCGCTCGAGGCGGAGCGAACCTTCGAGGCCCAGGGCCGCCTGGAGAATCTCCAGGAGCTGGTTGGCCAAGCGCGGGAGTTCGATTCGACCGCTGACTCCAGTGATAGGACGCTTGAGGCTTTCCTGCAGCGTGTGGCGCTCGTCGCCGACAGCGATGCCCGTCAGGACACGGGACTCGTCACCCTGATGACGCTTCACAACGCAAAGGGACTCGAGTATCCGATCGTCTTCATAACCGGTTGCGAGGAGAACGTCTTCCCGCATTCCCGGGCGATCGAAGAGGGTTCGCTCGAGGAGGAGCGTCGGCTCTACTACGTTGGCGTTACGCGGGCGAAGGAGAAGCTTTATCTGACCCACGCGCGGAGTCGCATGCTATTCGGCAGGCAGACGGGCGGCTTGCGCAGCCGCTTCCTCGACGAGATTCCGGCCTGCCTGACCGTTGAACGCCACGACGCGGCTGCCCGGCGGCGGTCGTTCATGGCTGAGACGACCTGGGACTCCCCGGGCGGCGGGGGGAACGGCCTCCGGGCCGGAGGCGGGGGCGGGGCGGGCGTCGCCTGGCTGCCGGGCGCCCGG
>JAXDHK010000052.1:0-6399 GCA_034664545.1 Solirubrobacteraceae bacterium | reverse complement strand
GGAAGGTTCCGGCCGACCGGATCGAGGAGCTCGGGCCGCGGATGGCCTCCTTCCGGGGGATCTCCCACTGCTACGAGCGCCCGACCTACGCCGACTGGCCGTACTCGGTGTTCACGATGGCCCACGGGCGCTCGAAGGACGAGTGCGACGCGGTCCTCGACGCGATCGCCGAGGACACGGGGATCACCGACCGGGCGACGCTCTACTCGTCGACCGAGTTCAAGAAGGTCCGACTCCTGTACTTCACCGAGCATTTCAAGCAGTGGGAAGCTCGGTACGCCGACTGAGCGCAGCCCGGGCCGTCGTCGCCCGGCTCGCTAGCGCTCGGGGGCGGCTCCTGCCCGTCCTCCGCTCACTCGACTTGCCGGATTCCCGCTTCTCGAGCGTGCGCGGCGAGGTAGCAGCTCGCGTAGCCTGCCGGCCTTGACTGTGGTCGAACCCAAGTTGCGCGACGGGCGCTCGGCGGAGCTGTATGCCCGGGCGCTCGGGGTGATGCCGGGCGGGGTCAATTCTCCTGTCCGGGCGATGCGGTCGATCGGACGGGACCCGGTGTTCGTCGAGCGGGGGGAGGGGCCCTGGCTCTTCGACGTGGACGGGAATCGGTACGTCGACTACGTGTGCTCGTGGGGGCCCCTGATCGCCGGGCACGCCCATCCCGAGGTGGTGGCCGCGGTCCGGGAGGCGGCGGGCCGGGGGACGAGCTTCGGGGCGCCGACCGCCGGGGAGGTCGAGCTGGCCGGCGAGGTGGCCCGGCGGGTCCCGGGGGTCGAGCAGCTGCGGATGACCTCGTCGGGGACCGAGGCGGCGATGACCGCCGTCCGCCTGGCCCGGGCGGCGACCGGCCGGGACGTCGTGATCAAGTTCGCCGGGGCCTACCACGGGCACTCGGACGGACTGCTCGCCCAGGCGGGGTCGGGCGTGGCCACGCTCGGGCTCCCGGCGAGCCCGGGGGTCCCCGAGGCGGTGGCCGGCCTGACCGTCGTGGTGGCGTGGAACGACCCGGAGGCGCTCCTGGCGGCGACCGAGGCCCACGCCGTGGCGGCGATCCTGGCCGAGCCCTACGCGGCGAACATGGGCCTGGTTCCTCCCCGGGACGGGTTCCTCCAGCTCGTGCGCGAGCAGGCGAGCGCGGTCGGGGCGCTGCTCGTCCTCGACGAGGTCATCACCGGGTTTCGGGTCGCCCGGGGCGGGGGGCAGGAGCTCTCGGGGGTGAGCGCCGATCTCGTCGTCCTCGGCAAGGTGCTGGGCGGCGGGCTCCCGGCGGCGGCGCTCGGCGGGCCGCGGCGGCTGATGGAGCTCCTGGCCCCGGCGGGTGACGTCTACCAGGCGGGGACCCTGTCGGGCAACCCGCTGGCGGTGGCCGCCGGCCTGGCGACGCTCCGGCTCCTCGACGACGACGCCTACCTCCGGCTGGCGGCGACGACCGAGGAGCTGGCGGCCGGGCTGCGCGAGGCGGCCGGGGCGCGCCCGGTCGTGGTCCAGAGCGTCCCCGGCCTCTTGACCGTCTTCTTCAGCGAGGAGCCGGTCTGCGACCTGGCCGGAGCCCAGGCCTGCGACCTCGACGGGTACGCGGCCTGGTGCCGGGGGCTCCTGGCCCGGGGCGTATATTCCCCGCCGTCCCAGTTCGAGGCCTGGTTCCCCTCGCTGGCCCACGGGCCCGAGCAGATCGCCTCGACGCTCGAGGCGGCCCGGGCGGCGTTCGGGCAGATCGCGGAGCCGAGGACTTGAGCGCGCTCACCCACCTGGCCGGGGTGCTCGGGGGCGGGGGCGGCCTCCTGGCGGCGGAGCTCGACCGGGACGGCGGGCAGGCGACCCAGCCCGGACCGGCGTCGGTCGCGGCGGCCGGGCCGCGGGCGGCGGGCGGGCCCGAGGAGTACGAGTTGGTGGTCGAGGCGATCTACGAGGGCTACCTCCAGCACTACGGGGCGCCCCGGCTGATGCGGGAGGCCGACCCCGACCTGAGCCTCCTGGCCGGCGACCGGCTCTATGCGCTCGGGCTCGAGCGCCTCGTCGCCCTCGGGGACGTCCCGGCCGTCGTCGAGCTGGCCGACGTGATCTCGCTCTGCGCCCTGGCCCACGCCCGGGGGGAGGGGGATCTCGCCGTTCCGGTCTGGGAGGCCGGGGCCCGGGCGGTGGGCTGGGGGCCGACGGCGGCCTACACCCGGGCCAAGGCCCTCGTGCTGGTCGGCGACGATCGGGGGACGGGGTCGCTGCGGGCGGAGATCGTCGGGACCACCGGGCCGCCGGGAGAGCCTGGGCGATAATCTTTAGCGCAGCCAAAGGGGCGCCGCCGCAGGCCGACGAGACCGGCGAGGCGGGTTCCGACCGGCCGCAGACCGACCCTGATCCGGAGACCGACTTGGCCGTTCGCCGCAACCAACGCAAGCCGAAGTACACGACCGACCTCCAGCTCCCGGGATCGTTCGCGGGCGAGACGGTCACGCGCCGGCGCTTCATGACCGGGTCGGCCCACGCGGCCGGCGGGGTGACGGTCGCGGCGTTCACGCTCCCGGCCCTCGGCTTCGCCCTGGGTCCGCTCTTCCAGAAGCAGGACGTCCGGTGGGAGACGGTCGGCTTCCCCGACGACTTCCCGAACGACAACTACGTGCCCAAGGTGATCACGGTCACCCCGGACACGGGCGAGGCCGGGAAGAGCACGGTCTACGTCCGGGCCCGGAACCCGAGCCTCGACAAGGATCCGATCAACCAGTACAACCGGTTCATCGCGATCTCGACCCGGTGCGCCCACCTCGGCTGCCCGGTCCGCTGGGTCCCGGCCTCCGAGCGCTTCATCTGCCCGTGCCACGGCGGCGTCTACGACCTCCAGGGGTCGCGGACCGGCGGCCCCCCGGTGCGTCCACTCGACCGGTTCGCGACGCGCATGCTCAACGGCATGGTGCAGGTCGGGCCGCGGTACAGCGTCAACTCCGAGCTGAAGCCGTTCTCCCCCCGGGATCCGGGCGAGGCGCTCGACGGCATCGGCCAGTACGTGTATCCGTCCCGGCCGACGACGCGGAAGCTCCCGGGGCTGTAGAGGATGGCCAAGCTCCCCGCACCCTCGCTGCCCCCGGCCCTCGTCCCCCAGCCTCCGAAGCCGGGGACCGGGGAGGGCGACGGCAAGGTCCAACGGGCCGAGGCGGCCAAGAGCGTCGTCGACTGGGTCGACGAGCGGACGTCGCTCTCGGGCGGCATGCGGTGGATGCTCTTCCGGAAGGTCCCCAAGGGCAACTGGGCCTACACGCTGGGGTCGGCGGCGATGTTCGCCTTCATGGCCCAGGCGGTCACGGGCATCTTCCTGGCCATGTACTACGACCCGTCGGCCGTCCACGCCTACGAGTCGGTCCGCTACCTCACCAACGAGGCCTTCCTCGGCCAGTTCGTCCGGGGGATGCACAAGTGGGGGTCGTCGGTGATGGTCGTCCTGGTCTTCCTCCACATGGCGAGGACCTTCTTCTTCGGGGCCTACAAGTACCCCCGGGAGCTGACCTGGGTGATCGGGGTCGTCCTCCTGATCCTGACCATGGTGATGTCGTTCACGGGCTACCTGCTCCCGTTCGACCAGCGCTCGTACTGGGCGACCATCGTCGGCGTCAACACGAGCGTCGGCGGGGCGCCGTTCCTCGGGCCCTACCTGGCCGACTTCCTCCGGGCCGGGCCGGAGTTCGGGGCGACGACGCTGCCGCGCTTCTACGCGATCCACATGCTGCTGATCCCGGGCCTGATGGCCGCGATGATCGGGTTCCACCTCTACCTGGTCGCCAAGCTCGGGATCACGGCCCCGCCCGGAAGCAAGGCGCACCCGAACCCCGACCTGCGCAAGTCGGAGGCCTAGCCGCCGTGGGCCGCGAGATCCAGACCGGGCGAGGACCGGCGTGAACCGGCGCGAGAAGGAGCTCTACCTCCGGGAGTACTCGATCCAGAAGGCGGCCGGGAAGCCGTTCTTCCCGTACTCGATCGCCAAGGACGGGGTCATGGCGGCGATGGTCATCTTCACGATGATGGCCCTGTCGCTGGTCCTCGGGGCCGAGCTCGGGCCGAAGGCCAACCCGGTCACGACGACCTATACCCCCCGACCGGAGTGGTACTTCTTCTTCCTCTTCGAGGTGCTCCGGCTGATCAAGCCGCCGGCCTTCGTGCCCCTGGCGACCTTCGGGGTGCCGACGATCGCCATGATCATGCTCTTCCTCCTCCCGTTCTACGACCGGGGAGCCGAGCGGCGCCCCCAGCGGCGGCCGATCGCGATGATCGCCGGGATCATGGTGATCGGGACGATGGCGCTCCTCACCTACCAGGGAGCGGTGGCCGGGGCGCCGACCTCGATCGACATGGCCACCCCGGCGAACGTCCTCGCGCTCGGGCCGAAGACGGTGGCCGAGTTCGAGCAGGGGAAGTCGGTGGCGGCACAGTCGGGATGCGAGGCGTGTCACAAGTTCGGGGAGAACGGCAACACGGGTCCGGGGCCGCCGCTGACCCACATCGGCTCGCGGATCTTCGCCCCGGCCATCGCCCGGACGCTGGTCAACCCGACGGCGCCGATGCCGTCGTACACGAACCTTCCGCCCGCCAAGTTCAACGCGCTCGTCACGTTCCTGTCGAACCTGCAGTAGCGGCGGGATGACGGAGACCCCCGGCACGCTCGAGCCGGGTCAGGTGAGGGCGATGTTCGACCGGATCGCCGGGTTCTACGACGTCATGAACTCGGTGATGACGGCCGGGCTCCACCACCGGTGGCGCTCCCGGGCGGTCGACCTGGCCGGAGTCGGCCCGGGCGGGCGGGTGCTCGACGTGGCCACGGGCACCGGGGACCTGGCGATCGAGCTGGCCCGGCGGGTCGGGCCGGGGGGGACGACGGTGGCCTGCGACTTCTCCGAGGCGATGCTCGAACGGGCGCGGGCCAAGGCGCCGGGGATCACCTTCGAGTGGGGGGACGCCATGGGTCTCGGGTACCCGGATGGGGAGTTCGACGCGGCGACCGTCGGCTTCGGGGCCCGGAACTTCGACGATCTAGACCGGGGCCTGGCCGAGATGGCCCGGGTGGTCCGGCCGGGAGGCCGGGTGGTAGTCCTCGAGATCACGACGCCGACCAAGCCGCCGCTGTCGACGTTCTTCGGCCTGTGGTTCGAGCGGCTGGTCCCGGCGCTCGGGCGGGTGGCCGGCGACCCCGAGGCCTACGGGTACCTGCCGAGCTCGGTCAAGCGGTTTCCGCGGGCCGAGGCCCTGGCGGCGCGGATGCACGCGATCGGGCTGGGGAACGTCCGGTACGTGCTCACCGCCGGGGGGATCATCGCGATCCACGTCGGCGAGGTCGCTTGACCGGCGGGGCGTCCAAGCTGAGGTCGGCGTCCGATCCGGTGGCGGCGATCGGCGAGCTGGGCGGGGAGCGGCTGCGGGAGCGGATGCGGGCGGTCGAGACGCGCCTGCTCGAGATCAGCGCCTGTCACGGGGATGCCCGGCGGACGATCGAGGCCGGGGGCAAGCGCCTGCGCCCGCTGCTCGTCTTCGTGGCCGGGCTCGATGGCCCGGCCGATGCGCCGCTGGTGCGGGCGGCGGTCGCGGTCGAGCTGATCCATTCGGCGACGCTCGTCCACGACGACGTCCTCGACGCGGCGCCCCTGCGGCGGGGGCGCCCGACGGTGTACGCCCGGGCGGGGCGGGTGGCGGCCACGGCGACCGGGGACCTCCTGTTCTCGCGGGCGTTCGCCGAGCTCGCGGCGAACGGGAGCGTCGAGCAGCTGCGGGCACTCTCGGCGGCGAGCACCGCCCTCTCCGAGGGAGAGCTGGTCCAGCGGGCGGACGCCTGGAATCCCGGGGTGACGATCGAGCGCTACCTGCGCCGGTGCGAGCTGAAGACGGCGAGCCTGTTCGAGGCGGCGTGCAAGCTCGGGGCGGCGGCCGGGGAGTCGGCCGACCTGCGGGGGTTCGGCCTGGCGATCGGGACGGCGTTCCAGATCCTCGACGACGTGCTCGACGTGACGGGGCCGGTCGAGCGGACGGGCAAGGCCCGGGGGACCGACCTCCTCGACGGGACGGTCACCCTCCCGCTGATCCTCGCCCGGGAGCGGGATCCCCGGCTCGGGCGGCTCGATCTCCGGGCGATCGATGACGCCGGGGAGGTGTGCGACCGGATCGTGGCGAGCGGGGCGACCGAGGCCGCCCGGGAGCGGGCCCTCGGACTCGTGGCGGGTGCGAAGGCGAAGCTGCCCGACGAGCTCGGGCCGGGTCAGCGCCGGGCGCTCGAGCTGATCGCCGACGGCGTCGCCCTGCGGTTCGCCTGACCGGCCGGGGGGCCGGGCCGGATCAGAAGTCGGCGGGGAGGATGTGCCCGGCGTTCAGGGCGTCGACGAAGCGCTCGAGGCTCGAGGCCATGTTCTCGAGCGACATCCGATCGACCTGGCCGGC
>JAXDHK010000051.1:0-2525 GCA_034664545.1 Solirubrobacteraceae bacterium | reverse complement strand
GCCATCTCGTTGAAGAAGGCCCGGGCCATCTCGACGCGGACCTTGGCGTCGACGGCGTCGCCCTTGGTGATCTTCGGGCCGGGCAGCTCGATCCGGTACTGCTGGGTGTCCCCCCGGCCCCGGAGGTCGAGGCCGACGATCAGCTTCAGCGGCGCCAGGGCCGGAACCTCGCCGATGAAGCGGGTGATCGTGCCCTCGATCTGGGCCTTGGTGTCGCTCGCGGAGCTCATCCTGACCAGTCTATGCGACCCGCCCGACCCGGCCCGGGGCCCGTCCGGGACGGACGGCCGGCCCGGCCGGCTCAGATCTTGTGGCGCTCGAGCAGCTTCTTCCCGATCACCATGCGCTGGATCTCGGAGGTCCCCTCGCCGATCAGGAGCAGCGGGGCGTCCCGGTAGAGGCGCTCGATCTCGTACTCCTTCGAGTACCCGTAGCCCCCGTGAATCCGGAACGACTGCTCGACGCAGAACAGCCCGGCCTCCGAGGCGAACAGCTTGGCCATCCCGGCCTCGAGGTCCGACCGCTCCCCGGCGTCCTTGAGCCGGGCGGCCCGCATGGTCAGGAGGCGGGCCGCCTCGACCTGGGTGGCCATGTCGGCGAGCTTGAACTGGATTGCCTGGTGCTGGGCGATCGGCCGGCCGAACGTCCGGCGCTCCTGGGAGTACCGGAGCGCGAGCTCGAGCGCCCGCTGGGCGATGCCCACCCCCCGGGCGGCGACGTTGACCCGGCCGACCTCGAGGGCGTCCATCATCTGGCCGAAGCCCCGGTTCAGCCCATCCTGCTCACCCCCGAGGATGTTCGCCGCCGGGCACCGGTAGCCGTCGAAGACCAATTCGGTCGACTCGACGCCCTTGTACCCGAGCTTGCGGATCTTCGGGGGGACGTTCAGGCCGGCGTGGGCCCCGGTGTTCTCGGAGACCCCGGGCTCCTTCTCGGCGATGAAGCAGGTGAAGCCCCGGTGGCGGGGGTCGGCCTCGGGGTCGGTCTTGACCAGGACGAAGACGAGGCCCGACATCAGGCCGTTGGTCACCCACATCTTCTGGCCGTTGATCTCGTAGGTCGCGTCGTCGACCTTCCGGGCGTGGCTCTTGATCGCCTGGACGTCCGAGCCCATCTCGGGCTCGGAGAGCGAGAAGGCGGCCCGGATCTCCCCGGTCGCCATCCGGGGGAGGAACGCCCGGCGCTGGTCCTCGGTCCCGAACTTCATCAGGAGGTAGGACCCGATGAAGTGGGTGTTAATCACCCCGGAGATCGAGATCCACCCCCGGGAGAGCTCCTCGACGATCATCGCGTAGGTCGTCAGGTCGAGCCCCATGCCCCCGTACTCCTCGGGGATCGTCACCCCGAAGAGGCCGAGATCCTTCATCTGGTCGACGATCCCCGCCGGGAACTCGTCGGCCGCGTCGAAGTGCTCGGCCTGGGGGAGGATCTGCTCGTCGGCGAACTGGCGGACCATCTCGGTGATCGCCTGCTGCTCGTCGGTCTTCTCAATCAGGTTTGCCGCGACGGCCATCGGAACTCCCGGTCTGCCTGCTCCAGCGTCAGGCGCTCACGCCCCCTACGGGGCCCAGCGGTCAGGATACCCCCGGTGAACTTCGCCCGGGACGTAGTCGACGCCGCCGACCCCGATCGGCTCGCCCTGGTCGAGCTGGCCCGGGACGGCGCCCGCCGGGAGTGGACCTTCGGGGCCGTCGCCCGGGCCGCGGCCGACCTGGCCGGGACCCTCGAGCGCCAGGGCATCACCCGGGGGGACACCGTCCTCACCCTGATCGGCAACCGGCCCGAGTGGGTCCTGACCATGCTCGCCTGCTTTCGGATCGGGGCCGTCGCCCTCCCGTGCAGCGAGCAGCTCCGGGCCGGCGACCTCCGCCAGCGCCTCGGGGCGGCCCGGCCGGGGGCGATCGTCGCCGACGAGCGGAACGCCGGGGAGCTCGGTCCGGCCGGCCCGGACTGCCCGGTCCTCTGGTGCCGGGACCCCGGCCTCCTGGCCGGGCCGCCGGCCGACCCGGTCGAGCTCGCCCCCGAGGACCCGTGCCTGACCGTCTTCACGAGCGGGACCACCCGCGAGCCCCGGGCCGTCCTCCACGCCCAGCGCTATCTGACCGGCCAGCGTCTCCAGGCCGAGCACTGGCTCGGGGCCCGGCCCGGGGAGCTCGTCTGGTGCACGGCGGGCAGCGGGTGGTCGAAGTCGGCCCGGAACGTGTTCGTCGCCCCGTGGCTCTCGGGGGCCGCCGCCCTCCTCCACGACGGCCGCTTCGACCCCGACGAGCGCCTCGAGATCCTCGCCCGGGAGCGGGTCAACGTCCTCTGCATGGCCCCGACCGAGTACCGCCTGATCGCCAAGCGGGCGTTCGACCGCCTCCGCCTGCGCCCGCTCCCCGACCTCCGGGGCCTCGTAGCCGCCGGCGAGGCGCTCAACCCCGAGGTGCTCCGGGCCTGGACCGAGGCCACCGGCCTCGACATCCGCGACGGGTACGGCCAGACCGAGACCGGCCAGCTGACCGGGATGCCGATCGGCGAGCCGG